>JAPPII010000101.1:27590-219574 GCA_028820845.1 Candidatus Poribacteria bacterium | reverse complement strand
TAAGCGACGACTGAGAATATATCAACTCATTTTCTAATTTTGCGTAAGTCCTATTGTATACATTTATCCCCCAATTGTCAAATCCGCCATTTTTTTCTTGCTATTTTTCTGCTTATAATGTAAATTCTGCAATACATTGATAAATACTATTATTGAAGCAATGCGCAGGAAAAAATCATGAAATTTACTGAGAAAAATTACTTATATTTGCTTATCTTCGGAATTACGTTTGTTGGGTGTCTTCTACTGCCAAACTTCAAGGCGAAAACTGAGATATATACTGACACCCAAGTTGCTGAAGCCTTATACGTCACCCCGGAGAGGGAAGACTGGATTGTGATAAATGAAAATGCGTTACCCAATATTCCGGGACGGATTTATGTGCTAAAAACTGAATCACGTGCTGAGATCTGGCACACAAACGCTATAACCCGATCGGAAAACGGAGAACTCTCTGAGAGGCAGAAGTTGAATCTTTTGAATACGGGTGCCGTCCCAAAGGGCTGGGAAGTGGTATATGTGGATGAAGAGGGAAGCCTTATCTCCGCGAAAAGATAGAGATAACCCTTGGGCTGTTCTTCACGACCCGAACTACCGAACTGTCGAACATTAAACAGAAGACTGGAGATTTGCATGTCCAACCAATTAGCAGTTTCAGGTGGCACACCTGTTCGCAATACAGAAATTGACCCTTGGTCGCCCTGGCCCCTCCATACAACAGACGAGTGGGAATCGAAGATCGAACCCTTGCTCAGGGAAGTCTATCTGAGCGGTAACGAAGGGTCTGGCGGCACGATGATTGTGCGTTTTCGAGAGCAATACGCGCAGTATACCGGTACAAATTACGCCCTTTTCATGCCACATGGTACTGACGCAATTAGTGCGGCTTTAGCAGGCGCGCTTGACCTCGACGGATTCAGTGATGGTGGCGAAGTTATCGTGCCGAACTATACATTCGTCGCGACAGCGAGTGCTGTCTTGGAACGTCGATGCACCGTCGTATTTGTAGACATTTCACCAGAGACATTTACGATTGACCCAGAGGCAGTAGCAGCGGCAATTACTTCGGAAACACGCGCGATCCTACCCGTCCACCTCGGTGGTCACCCAGCGGATATGGGCGCGTTACAAGACATTGCGCGCCGCCATGAGCTTGCGATTGTTGAGGATTGTGCACAAGCACACAGTGCGGAATACCAGACGAAGAAGGTCGGTGCCCTCAGCGATGTCGGTGCGTTTAGTTTCCAAGCCTCGAAAAACCTGACCTCCGGCGAAGGCGGGATGGTCACGACTAATGACAAAGACATCCATGACAGGGTTTCTGCTTTTATGAATGTCGGACGTGCCCCGGGTGGCGCGAGATGGGAATATCCAAGACTCGGTTGGAACTATCGTCCATCAGAATACCTCGCGGCAATACTCCTCGTACGGTTGGAACTCTTAGAGGCGCAAACAGACATCCGCAACCGAAACGCTACCTATCTCTCCAACGCTTTAGAAACAATTGAAGGTATCACACCCCCAGAACTCGCCCCATGGGTTACCAAACATGGGTATCATCTCTACTGTCTGAAATACAACCCTGAAGGATTCGGTGGTAAGTCGCGGCAAGCATTTGTCAATGCGCTATCTGCTGAAGGCGTTCCGTGTTCAATCGGTTATCGTTCCCCACTTTCAGAGGAACCCGGTATGGCACACGTTGCGCAGAAATATCCGCGCCTCATTCGGTCGCTGCCCTGTCCAAACGCGGCATCGGTCTGTGAACAGAGCGTCTGGCTTTTCCAAAACCTTCTGCTTGGTTCGGAGGCAGATATGGATCAGATCGTTGAAGCTATCACCAAAATCCACCGGGCATGGAATTGATTTCTCATCTAAGTTGTAAGCGTTGGGCGGACCTCGCCAAAAATTTTTGATGTATTCACACAGCAGCAAACCGCTCCTTGCATACGATAACGACTGCGATTTCTGCCGATATTGGATTGCACAATGGCAACATGTGACGGGTGATCGTGTTGATTATGCCCCGTATCAAGAGGTGGCATCACAATTCCCAGAGATACCAATCTCAGCGTTTGAGAGCTCGGTGCAGCTGATCCAAGAAAACGGAACCGTTCTCAGCGGTGCAGAAGCTGTCCTGCGTGCTTTGAACAGTGGCTTGCTCCTCTGGTGCTATTACCAGCTCCCAGGGTTCGCAAAGGTGTCTGAAACGGTCTACCGCCTTATTGCCCGACACCGTCCCTTCTTTTCAGCAATGACACGCTGGCTCTGGGGAACCCACACCGGAAGAACATCTCTCGGTCTTTCGCGCTGGCTTTTTTTGCGTGCCCTCGGTGGTATCTACCTCATCGCCTTCCTCTCTCTCTGGGTCCAGGTCCATGGGCTTATTGGAAGTAACGGTATTTTACCGGCGGATCAGTTTTTGACGGCAGTGCGTCAACAGGTCGGAACATCAGGCTATCACCTCGTCCCAACGCTATTTTGGTTGAATCCGTCAGACCTCTGTCTTCACCTCTTGTGCGCTGGTGGTGCTGTTCTATCTTTGGTATTAATCGCCGGTTTCTTTCCAACGTGGACCTTAGTCGGTTTATGGGCATTCTATCTGTCGCTGGTGTCAGTCGGGCAAGTTTTTCTGAGCTTCCAGTGGGATGTGCTGCTCTTAGAGGCGGGATTTTTGGCAATCTTTTTCGCGCCGCTTCAAATCCGCGACACACTTTCACGAACTTCCCAACCTTCCAGTGCATTTCTATGGCTCTCACGTTGGCTTTTGTTTCGGTTGATGTTCGCTTCTGGGTTCGTCAAACTTGCCAGTGATGAAGTGTGGCGAAACCTGACTGCCCTTAATTTTCACTATGAAACGCAGCCTTTGCCGACATCAATCGCGTGGTATGTGCATCAGCTCCCCGAATGGTTTCAGAAAGTCTCGGTCCTGGGCATGTTCGCCGTTGAGTTAGTTATTCCGTTTCTGATTTTTGCACCGCGCCGCTTGCGAACTGCCGGATGCATCGGGTTCGTCGGACTACAAGTGTTAATCATCCTGACAGGGAATTACTGCTTTTTCAATCTGCTGACGATTGCGCTGTGTCTCCTGCTTATTGACGACGTGGCGTGGAAAAGGCTTCTACCCAAAAGGTTGATGCCATCTATCCGTTTGCTCGAACAGGCACCCCATAGGTATAGCCGTATCTGTATAGGGGTTGTGGCAGTACTTCTCTTTCTTCTAAGCGGCCTCCGATTCAGCGGGCAACTTTTTAGAGACGGACGGTTGCCAGATGTCGCTTGGATTACACCGTTTCGGAGTGTGAACACCTACGGACTTTTTGCGGATATGACGGAGTCGCGCCCAGAAATTATTGTTGAAGGTAGCAATGACCGGATAACATGGAAAGCTTATGAATTTCGATGGAAACCGGGGGACCTGACAAACGCGCCGAAATGGGTTGCCCCACACCAACCACGCTTAGATTGGCAGATGTGGTTCGCTGCACTTCAAGGGGACTACCAGAATACGTATTGGTTTCTCAATTTTATGGGATCGTTGTTGCGCGGAAATCCAGAGGTGCTAAAGTTATTAGCAGAAAACCCGTTCCCCGACACGCCACCCCGTTATGTTCGGGCGACCCTTTACAATTATCACTTTACTGACCTTGCCACAAAACGTTCGGACGGGACGTGGTGGGACCGCGAATGGAGCCGGATTTATTGTCCGGCAATTTCACTTCGTTAAACCAGACAGGAGAATCTATGCCCAGTCAATTTTTAACCGTTGCATTAGAAGCCGCGAAAAACGCTGAAGAGATAATCACCTCTTACTACACTGGCGATATAAAAGTCGAACTGAAAGACGATGAAACACCCGTCACCCACGCCGATAGGGGTGCCGAAAAAGTCATCCGTGAAACCATCAAACGGGCGTTTCCTGACCACGGTTTTCTCGGTGAAGAATACGGAACACAAGAAGGCACATCACCCTACCTCTGGATTATTGATCCAATTGATGCGACTAAGAATTATATCCGAAAAATCCCGATCTTCGGGACCCAAATTGCGCTGATGAAAGGTGAGGAACTTATTCTGGGTGTCTCCAATGCTCCCCTTTTGAACGAGCTCCTCTATGCCGAGACCGGCGGCGGTGCCTTTCTAAATGGTGAACCGATTCAGGTGTCCGATGTAACACAACCCGAAGACGCAATGATCTGCCACGGTGGATTGAGATGGTTTACAGAGAAAGGCACTTTCCCGGGTGCTTACAACCTTATCAACGCCGCGGCACGTTCGAGAGGATTCGGCGATTTCTATATGTATCACCTCGTGGCTTCCGCGAGGGCAGACGTTGTTATTGAAGCAGCGATTAGCGTCTGGGACATCGCTGCTATCACTGTTATCGTCCGAGAAGCCGGTGGGAAGGTAACAGACATACAGGGGCAGCCTGTTACGAAAGACACTGCGTCTCTCATAGCGACGAATGGGGGCTTGCACAGTACGGTTTTGAACTATTTTCAGAGTGCTTGATTTCTGATTTACTTGAACATTTCAAGGAGATGTGTTATACTACATAGCATAGATTTGCAAAAGTAAAAGGTTTGTAGGAAGGAAAGAAAAAATAAAATGCATCTTGACTTTGAAAATGTGCTGGATCTCTCCTATGTGGTTGATGAAGATAGCCCGCGTGAACTGCCGATTGATCCGGCGAAAATATACGATCAGGCGACGTTAGAAAAAGATGGCTACTTTGAAAGCCGCGTTGATATGTCAGGACACTACTCCACGCACATGGATGCGCCTTGTCTCATGTATCCCGGTGGAGCGACCATCGCCGAAATTCCAAAAGAGAAACTGACAGGACACGCCGTGTTGATGGACTATTCCGCGATTAAGAAACCGAACGACGCTGTGACCGCTGAAGATGTTAAAGCGTGGGTAACTGAAAACGGCGAAATTCCAGCGGACAGTATCGTTTTCATGAGAACAGGGATGGACAGATTCGTCTATCAGGACAACTTCAATCGGGAGTGGATCGGTTTCAGTGAGGATGCCGCTGAGCTGCTCGTCGAAAAGGGCATAAAGGTCATAGGAACAGATGCGTGTAGCATTGATTCAGTTGCCGGACACCCACCGTTGCACGACGGCTTACCGCCTGCACACCTCGTCTTCTTGGGTGCGGGTATCCCACACGTTGAAGATCTGTGCAATTTAAGTCAGTTGCCGACGCATTTCTATGTAGTCATTGCCCCGTTAAAGTTGGCACAGAGTTCCGGTGCCCCGACCCGGGTCTTTGCTTTCGTATAAGTATCGTCCCAGACAAACAGTAGAGAATCCATCCACGAAGAAAAATGATGCCCAATATTCCTGAACCGATTCTAAATCTGCTGAAGGAAATCGGCGAAGTCGGTGGAAAAGGCACTTACATCGTCGGCGGGTTCGTCCGTGACCTTCTGCTCAAACGACCGAACCTCGACATCGACATCGTTGTGGAAACGGATGCAATGCCAGTCGCAAAAACGATGCAGGATCGGTGGAACGGGAAATTGCACGTGCATCCGCAATTCGGCACTGCAACTGTCACGCCAGCGAACCCTAATCTGCCCAAAATAGACTTCGTCACGGCACGTCGTGAAACTTACGAAACTGCAGGAGCGTTACCTATAGTAGCACATGGAACTCTCACGGATGACCTGCATCGGCGGGATTTCACGATAAACGCATTAGCAATGCGTTTAGATAAGAGTGCTTTCGGGACTATTGTTGATAACACAAGCGGACTCGAAGACCTTGAGAAAGGTATCATCCAGGTTCTACACGCGCGAAGCTTTACGGACGATCCGACGCGTATTTTCCGCGCCTGTCGGTATACTGGACGTTATAACTTTCGTATTGCTGAGACGGATGTGGATCTAATCCGGGCGGCATTCCCTGTACTTGCAGAACTGAGTGGTGAACGGATTCGGAATGAAATTGATAGGGTCCTTTTGGAGGAGAATGCTCCGCGAATTGTGCAACAACTCGCAGAATTTGACGTATATGATATAGTCCGCACAGGATGGCAGATTTCACCAAATTTTGGGACTGATTTCCAAACGGCGCAACGGGCAATCGCTTGGGCATCAGAGCATCTTACGGATGACGAATTTCGGTCTGAACTTGTCCGTTGGATGGCATTTTTTGGATCGCATACGCCAGTCTATCAGATTGAGGCACTGAGTTTTAGGCTTGTATTAACGCATCAACTGCGGCGGTTGGTAAGCCCTGCACAGGCGGAGAACCATCGCGTTTCACTTGAGAAGGTGACACACGCTGTTTTTGAAAAACTCGGATTTCCGTTGTCGCAGGACGTTTCAATTGAATGCCAAAATGGAAAATGGCTCATCGTTGATGCAGACGTTTCAACAGGGATAGGAACAACTTACGTCTGCGGAGAAAGCAGTCTATTTCAGGTAGAAACGCCGCTCACTGCTTATAATCAATTAAAAAAAGGACTTGGCGCACTAAAGAAGCGAGTGAAACCGAGCGAAATTTACCAATTGCTTAAACCGTATCCACTTGAGGCGTTAGTTCTGGGGGCTGAAGATGAAACAGCCCCGCAATGGAAACGCGAAAAAATAAGAGGCTACCTCCTTGCGCTGCGCAAGGTTCAACCCTTGATTACAGGGAAAGATTTAATTCAATTGGGAAAAAAGCCGAGTCGTGCGTTTAAAACGCAACTTTGGGAACTATTTGCCGCACAATTAGACGGAGAAATTAATAAAAAAGAGGAGGCGTATTCCCGCTTACGGACTTTTGTATAGCAAGATTTGACTTGCAAGCGGCACCAAATAGACAATGTCTAATTTCGATCCTTTTGCAGCAATCCTTATAGTTACACAATTCATCATACTGTTAACCTTTCATGAATGGGGACATGCGAAGTCAGCGGATATGTTAGGGGACCCAACGGCGAAGAATCAGGGACGAATGTCGCTGAATCCGGGGGTCCACATTGACATCATCGGTACGGTGATACTCCCGCTACTCGGTACACTCTTTGGCGGTGCTTTCTTTGGGTGGGCAAAACCGGTGCCGGTCAACCCGTTCAATCTGAAGAACCCGCGCCGAGATCTGATGCTAATCGCAGCGGCGGGACCTTTCATGAATATCCTGCTCACTTTCGTCATTTTGGGAGGACTTAGGATCGTATTGGAATTTACAGACTTCAGTCCGCGGAGCTCACTGCTGCACGCTGAAATAAATAGGCAAGTCATTCGGATGGCACTCATTAGCGTGTTTCTCGCAGCGTTTAATATGCTGCCGCTCTTTCCACTGGACGGTTTTAGCGTTGTTCGAGGTTTGCTTCCGGAAGATGCTGCACGTCAATTTGAAAAGTTAATGCCCTACGGTATGCCAATTTTGATGTGTCTGATCTTTATGCCATATTTCCTCCCTATACTCAACATATTCGGATTCTTGAGTGACATTAGTTATGCGATATTCGATTTAATAGCAACAATTGTCGGCTTACGCTGAAAAATAAATTGTTTTATACTCAGCAAGTTTCAATATTAAAGGATCAGTTGGAAGTATGGAAGTTGGGAAGATATTGCTTAAACTTCGATATGGAAAATTTGTAAGTTAGGTCCTATAATCCTGAAAGTAGCATAGATGTTACCTGAAACAATCCAAACACCTGAAAGCCAAGACCTCGATACTGTGTCCCCGATGTATTCTATCAAATTAGAGGGATTCGAGGGACCGTTAGATCTGCTGCTCCATCTCATTGAAAAAGAGGAGATGGATATTTATGACATTCAGATCTCACAAATCACAGAGCGGTATCTGGAATACATCAATTTAATGGAGCAGTTGGACTTGGATGTCGCATCTGAATTTTTGGTGATGGCGGCAACGCTGCTTCATATCAAATCACAGAGCATCCTTCCGCAGCTCACCCCAGACGCTGAATATACACTTGGGGATCAGGCAGAACTTGTCCGACAGCTCTTAGAATACAAGCGGTTTAAAGAGGCAGCACAGGCGTTGGATGTTTACGCTGAACGGCGCACGTTGCTCTATAGCAGAAGTCCGAAACTGCACGCCGATTTAGATGGTACCCGTGAGTTTGAAATTAAAGCGACCCTCTTTGATTTACTCTCTGCTTTCAAGAATATCAACGACCGTGCTGCAGAGATAGATACCGAAGAGATGTACGAAACGGTCGAAGAAGAGACAATCACCGTTGAGGATAAAATCGCTTTCATTGACAGACAGTTGATAAACGAAAACCAATTGCTTTTTGAAGATTTATTTCCGCTATCTTCAAGCAAGTTGGATCGGATTGTCACATTTCTTGCTATTTTAGAACTGATCCGGATTGGGAAAATTGTCACTGTCCAAACCGATCATTTTGAGAGTATCTATATCGTTAAACAGGAGGAGGAGACAACCGATCACGAGATTGCGCTGCCTCCGCCCGTAGAAACGCCTCACTCAGAAGAGCAAGGCTATTAGGAACTTAGTTTATGGATTCTGAATACGTTACCCTCGTGGAACCAATAGATGACCCGGCTTCAATGTCGGAGCAAGCATTGAAATCGGTTTTGGAAGCGATTTTGTTCGCTGCCAGTGAACCGATTTCGCTGAAACAGTTTCAGGCAGTACTGTCGGGGTTAGATGTTCGCATTATCCGAAAAGTGCTTGATACCCTCCGTGACGACTATCAAGAGATGGGACGCAGTTTCCATCTCGCTGAAATTGCGAACGGGTATCAAATTTGTACACGTCCTCAATATTCAGCGTGGATTCAGAAGTTTTATACCCAGCAAGTTCGCGTCACGCTATCCCCGCCAGCATTAGAAACGCTTGCGATTGTTGCTTACAAACAACCTGTCACGCGTGCCGATGTGGCTGCGATTCGAGGCGTAAACAGCGACAGTGTCCTTAATTCACTTATTGAGAAAGGGCTTGTCTCTATTGCTGGCAGAAAGGCTGGCCGTTCTCTCCTTTTCTCAACGACCGATGAGTTCCTTCAACAATTCGGATTGAAGGATGCCTCTGAACTCCCTTCACTTGATGAGATTGATGAACTCCTTAGCGCGCCTAACGGGAGCGAATCCCCACAAGAACTGCCCGCAGCTGTTATGGAGGAAAGTACAGCGTAATGGACTACAATGCCTGGTTTCAGTGCAGTGAAGGATGCGGTGAAACCTATTCACTCACAGAAATTATCTATCGGTGCAAAAATTGCAACGGCTTGTTAGAGGTGCGGCACGATTTGGATGCGCTGAAACAACGCAGTGCTGCAGATTGGAAATCCCTTTTTGAGAAGCGTTACATGCGGACACAATATCCGTATGGTAGCGGTGTTTGGGGAAAAAAGGAACTTGTCTGCCCGAATGTTGACGACGATAACGTCATCTCCATGTATGAGGGTGGGACGAATCTGTTCTGGGCAGAACGTTTCGGTGAACAACTTAGTTTGCATGACCTTTGGATTAAGCAGTGCGGTAACAGTCATACTGGCTCTTTTAAAGACCTTGGAATGACTGTTCTCGTCTCAATGGTTAAACAGATTATTGCTGAATCTGGGAACATTCGTGCTGTTATGTGCGCATCTACAGGTGACACTTCCGCCTCACTCGCAGCGTACGCATCTGCAGCTGGTATTCCCGCAGTTATTCTCCTACCCAAAGCCAAAGTTACCCGTGAACAACTCATCCAACCTATTGCTAACGGTGCCCTAACACTCTCGTTAGAGACAGATTTCGATGGCTGTATGGCGATTGTACAACAACTCGCTGCCCGTAAAGACTTCTACCTCGCGAATTCAATTAACTCCATCCGAATTGAGGGGCAAAAAACGATTAGTATCGAAATCGTGCAGCAGTTCAATTGGGAGGTCCCCGATTGGATTATTATTCCGGGTGGCAACCTCGGCAACGTCTCGGCACTTGGATTAGGTTTCCTCATGATGTTGGAACTTGGTATCATCGATAAACTCCCACGCATCGCTTGTGCGCAAGCCGAACGTGCAAACCCACTCTACCGAAGTTACCAAACCGGTTTCACGGAATTTCGCTCCATTACAGCACAATCTACGCAAGCGACGGCAATTCAGATTGGAAACCCGGTCTCAATTCACCGTGCCATCCGAACCTTGAAACGGTTTGATGGGATCGTTGACCAAGCGACAGAAACGGAATTGGCGGATGCGGCGGCGAGAGCGGATAGAACCGGACTGTTCAATTGCCCACATACGGGTGTCGCGTTGGCTGTGCTGATAAAAATGATTGAACGCCAGCAAATCCTTCCAGATGACAGGGTCATCGTAATCTCTACAGCAAACGGTCTCAAATTTCCAGATTTCAAAGTAGCGTATCACAATGTTGCCCCGGGTGAACCGCCTCCCCGCTACTTGAACGCGCCAGTAGAGTTAGAAGCAGACTATGAGACAGTCTTGAAGCAGATTGGCGCGCACCTTGACGCATAACACACCAGTCTTTATCAGGAACACCCGCAACTTCAGTCGTTAGGACGGACGCATAAAAGTTTGTGAGGTGAGTAGTGTACTGCTTATTTACCGTTGTCTGTTGACAATTTCAGCGAGGCCCGAACGGCTTGCCGCACCGCACCGCATATCCGCATGGCGTGTTGCGTATCGTCAGCAGTCGCCGAATCACCGGGATAGCGGGAGTCCACCGCATACTCGGTTATTCTCTTAAAATCAGGCTGCCACTGTGCCCAAGCAGGTAGCGTCGGTTCAATCAACGCCAGCAATTCTTCAAGGTCATGCGTCCTTGGGACGGGAACGTCTGCCTCCTGAAGCCATGCCTTGAGATATTTTTCAATACACTGTTGGGCATGGAAACAGATAGAATTGTGAAATGGACGGGATGCCTGTCGCGCCAGTTCTGCTATACTATAATCTTCTTCAGCCTTCTCTACCCACTCCAGCGCCAACGGATTCATGCGGTCCTGCTCCTTCTTGACAGCGTTTGACGTGCTTCGCCGGTTCCCTCTATTGTAATCCGCATCGGATCCGTAGAGAAAATCACCTTTTTCAGTAATCTCTCGAAGGAACCAATCGTTATACGAGACGCGAGACGCGATTTCTTCCGGTGAACGCACCAAAAGATCCAAACTGAAACGGTCAGGAATACGTTGCCGGATTTCCACAGCCTTGTTGCGAAATTCCGATTTAGGAATATCCATGACAACAAGTATATCCACATCCGAGTTTTCGGTAGGTGTGCCGTAGGCATAGGAACCGAAGAGAATCACTTGTAGGGGCGTAAATTCGCGCACGATGTCGTCGCATGTCGCTTGGATATCTTCCCGGGTAACCATGCGTGCGTTCTCCTTTATCGAACTCATATTAGAGTTTAGCATAGGTTCGGGTGCAGGGACAAGTTATTTTTCTCCATTGTGGTTAGGATCCTTTTTTTTAATTTACCATAAACGATCCAGAGCAAACAACGATAAGAATTTGCAACAAAGATACCAAATATGGTATAATTTAAATGTTGGCTTATAACTTCGCCAAAATTAACAAACAACAGGAGTGAATGCATGTCAGAACAGTATCAGCCTAAGCCTGAGCATAAGTTCACCTTTGGATTGTGGACGGTGGGTAACCCCGGACGCGACCCCTTTGGTGATGTCGTCAGGCCCCCCTTGAAACCTACCTACACTGTCCAAAAATTAAGCGAGCTGGGCGCTTATGGGGTCAATCTGCACGATAACGACCTCGTTCCCTTTGATGCCTCAGCCGTTGAACGTGATAAAATCGTTAGCGAATTCAAACAAGCACTCACTGACCATGGCATGAAAGTGCCGATGGCTACAACAAATCTCTTTTACCATCCAATCTTCAAAGACGGCGCGTTTACCTCTAATGACCCGAAGGTGCGGGCGTTTGCCATCCAGAAGACTCTGAACGCCATTGATCTCGGTGTAGAACTCGGCGCAACGGTTTATGTGTTTTGGGGTGGACGTGAAGGCGCGGAAGTGGACGCTGCTAAGAACGGCCCCGATACTGTCAAGTGGAACCGTGAGGCGATGAACTACTTCACGCACTACGTTAAAGACCAAGGCTACGACCTTTGTTTCGCCTTGGAAGCGAAGCCAAACGAACCGCGCGGCGACATCTATCTACCGACGACCGGCCACATGCTTCACTTCATCGAAACGCTCGATCACCCCGAAATGGTCGGTGTTAATCCCGAATTCGCACATGAAACGATGGCAGGTCTGAGTTTCCTACATGGTGTCGCGCAGGCATACGAATCTGGGAAACTTTTTCATATCGATCTGAATGACCAAAAGATGAGTCGTTTCGATCAGGATTTGCGGTTCGGTTCCGAGAACATTAAAGGTGCGTTTTTCCTCGTCAAATTCCTCGAAGATGTTAACTGGGACGGGAACCGACACTTCGACGCGCATGCTTATCGAACTGAAGATGAACAAGGGGTTTGGGACTTCGCTGCTGGCTGTATGCGGAGTTATCTCATACTCAAAGAGAAAGCCCATCGATTCAATGAAGACGCTGAGATTCAAGGGATCCTCGCTGAACTGCATGCCCGCGATGTCGAACTTGAAGCACTCATGGCACACTACACCGCTGAGAGCGTCGGCAAATTGAGGAAGATAGACTTTGAACCTGACACCCTTGCCCAGAAAGGTCTTGGATACGAGAAGTTGGATCAACTCACATTCGAGATACTCACCGGTATCAGATAAACGAAGTCAGTTGGCAAGCACAACTCTGAAAAAGTTGGAGCTGCGCTCATGAATACACTGATAATTGCGGTCTTGAGTTTTATTGGCTTCATCGTCGCCTATCATACTTATGGCAAATGGTTGGCGAGAAAAATTTTCGGCTTGGACGCGAAAGCAACGGTGCCGAGTCAAGAATTACGAGACGATGTAGACTACATTCCCACGAAAAAAGAGATTATCTTTGGACATCACTTTACCAGCATTGCGGGTACGGGTCCGATTGTGGGTCCGGCGATTGCTGTTTTTTGGGGGTGGTTGCCAGCGTTGCTCTGGGTTGTTCTCGGTTCGGTGTTTATTGGTGCTGTTCACGACTTTGGTGCACTTGTTGTCTCACTGCGGAATCGGGGGCAGAGCGTCGGCGAAGTTGCGGGCAGAATGATTGGTCCGCGGGCCAAATTTCTCTTTCTTTTTGTCCTCTTTATGGGTTTGACCATCGTCCTCGCTGTCTTCGGTTTGGTCATTGCCCTTATTTTTTCCTACTATCCTGAATCTGTCCTCTCCGTTTGGATAGAAATTCCGCTTGCCGTCGCTATCGGTCTCTGGATCTATCGTCGAGGCGGTAACATCCTCGTGCCATCCATTATTGCCCTCGGCATCATGTATATCGGCATGGCAGTTGGTGCTTACCTCCTACCGATTGACTTGGGACATTGGTTCGGCATCCCGCTCCTCGGACAAACCTATTTGAACGTCGTTGTCATCTGGACACTGGTGCTCTTTGTCTACTGCTTCATTGCCTCAGTGTTGCCTGTCTGGACACTCCTGCAACCGAGAGATTTCATCAATAGCCACGAGTTGGTATTGGCACTGCTGCTACTTATACTCGGACTTGCTGTCGCTGGATTCACGGGCAGCGCAGATTTAGTGGCATCCGCACCGGCTGTCGCCTCCGACATTCCACCCGACGCACCACCGATCTGGCCCTTCCTTTTCATTACCATTGCGTGTGGTGCTGTTAGCGGTTTCCACTGCATGGTGAGTTCCGGTACGTCGAGCAAACAGGTAGCGTCTGAAGGCGACGCACAATACGTCGGCTATGGTGCGATGCTGCTTGAAGGGGGTCTTGCTGTTATTGTTATCCTCGCCTGCTGTGCTGGTATCGGTATGGGAATTTTCAATCGGACTGGCACTGGTGCAAACTATACATTCCAACCCATTGTTAAGGCAGAAAGCGCAGCCCCGCTTGCCAATCAAGAGGCGTGGAAAACCCGTTACGCGACAAGCACGGTGGTAACAAACCCTGATGGCACAACGCGGGTCGTTGGTGGTTGGGCAAGCCATACTCTCAAGGCAAAGGTGAGTGCATTTGTTGACGGAGGTGGAAACTTTCTCGCATCCCTTGGGATTCCACTTAAGATGAGCATTTCGATTATGGCGGTACTTGTTGCGAGTTTCGCGGCAACAACGCTCGATACAGCGACGCGATTGCAACGCTATGTCATCCACGAACTGGCACAAACTGTTAACATCAAACCGTTGACAAATCGTTATATCGCAACTGCGTTTGCGTTAGTGCTCGCTGCTGCTGTCGCCTTGCTACAGGGGGCGGGTGGACCTGGGAGTGGTGGATTGACGCTCTGGCCCCTTTTCGGAGCGACGAATCAACTCTTAGCGGGATTAGCGTTTATGGTCATCGTTTTTTATCTCCTGCGTCGCGATAAGCCTATCTGGTTCGCATTTCTCCCGATGCTTGTCATGCTCGTTATGCCAGCGTGGGCAATGCTCCATCAGATGTTCAACCCAGAGACGGGCTGGCTCTTCACTGGTCAATATCTACTCTTCGGATTCGGTGTCGCTGTTGAAGTGTTGCAGATATGGATGGTTGCTGAAGGGGTCATTGCATGGCGAAACGCGCGTGGGAATTACCCAGAACTTCCGCCATTGGAAACCGTCGCTGCTGATTAAAAGGCACAGATTCAAGACGCTAAAAACCGCTCCTGGACTCACCATACATAGGAAAATAGAACGATGAAAAACAGACAGCATAGATTAGAACGACTCCGACTTCGGGAGGCAGAAGGTAGCTTGACTGAAGAAGAACGGACAGAACTTTTAGCCATCTTCGCTGAGTTAGATGCGGAGGAAGCAGAGGCATTGAAACCAGGAAAAGAAAAAAGCCAAAAGCTGCAGGTAGAAAAAGCGGAACTTGAAGAGATGGCTTCGCAATTGCAAGATATTGTTACTGAGCATAAGCGACTGCTAACCGATGCCCGCGCATATCTGACGCAACTCCAATCAAAACGCGAATTACTTGCCGATAAGTATCATCGCCTCACCGGCCAAAACCTTTCTAAAACACACGTTGAAACAAAGTGACAGAATGGATGCATCACAGCAAGAGAGGATTCGTCAGCGTTATGTATACAGTTGCGGATATTGTGGTGTTCACGAATCGGACGTTGGGCAACGCTGACAGTAGACCATTACCATCCAACAATCCACGGCGGCACAAACGATGATGAAAATCTCGTTTACTGTTGTCCCCGATGTAACGAACACAAAGGGGCATATTGGCACGAAGTTCAAATTCCACACCTTCGCTTACTTCATCCACTTGAAGACAACCTAACTTTGCATCTTCGTGAACAGCAGAACGCGGAACTCATTGGAGAAACTCCTGAAGGGGCGTTTTACATTCAACGCTTACGTTTGAATCGTCCTCAACTTATTGAACACCGTCGTCGTAAACATGCAGATCAAAAAAGAATGAAGTCAAGATGCTGCGTCAACAGATATCCGATTTACAACAAGAGTTAGTCGAATTAAACTCATCTCTTCGAGAAATACTGACCGAAATCGATCAAGAAACCACATAAACGCAGCAAAATTTGGGCTATAGTTTGTGCTGATTAAAAGTGGGGTATAACCCATACTTTTTTGGCGTTTGGCGGAGGGAATACAGATGCAAGAAACCTTAGAAAAACAGACAAAAACTGGTGAAATTCATAACTATCCCTTTGATGCAGAAATCTTCCGAAGAACGTTCAACGGGTACGCTCGGAAATATGAAACCTTCCTTATGATTTTATGGCTTGTCGTTAGCTCGCCGTTCATCGCTTATGGGATCGCATGGTATTTAGATCAGGCAAAAGTCGACATCACGGGTTTCTTAAACGTCTGGCATGCCTTAGGCCTCTCTAATATCAGTTACGAATTAATCTCATCAGGAATGATTTCGTTTGGAAATTTGTCTTGTGGTGTGATTTCCATTGGTGTATGGGGATCTTGTGGTGTAATTTCGATTGGTTGCTGGGGATCTTGTGGCATCATTTCGATAGGTCTCTGGGGATCTTGCGGGGTAATTTCCATAAGTCCCGGGTTCTCTGCTGGCGTCATTTCACTCAGCTCGACCTATACGTGCGGACTCATTGCTATCGCTCCGGGCATGAAAAAACCTTTTGTAGCAGATGAATACCTCCATGGGAAAGCCTGGGGAGTTATCGCGAGCGGACGACAGGCACGAGGGGTCTATGCCCTGTCTTACGATGAAAAAAGTGAAGGGACTTATCAGTTTTCACCGAAACGTCAGGATCCAGAGGCTGTGGTGCTTTTTACTCAATGGTTCCGAAAGTTCAAGGATACCTTTGTTTTATCTTCCTAACCTAATTCATTCCTCTGCAACACACACCGAACTTGCTCATTTTCTACAGAAGAATTGAGTAGTCGAAATGGTGATTCTTCCAACTCGGCTTTGAGATCATCTGAAAAGAAATAGTGCACGTAAATCGGTTGTTCTTCTAACCAAAAATTATCACCTTTTTCTAACGTCTCATAGTTTGAAGCAAATTGGTTATAATTCTCATCATACGTTGGCTCGTAACTGTCAACAAGACCATCAAGGACCGAATTAGACAGAAACAGTTGCCCCTTGGGATAGAGTATCCGTGCGACTTCTTCTAAAAACGCAATCCGTGCTGCACGATGTGGGATATAACAGTAGACGTTCCCCATAAAAGCCGCTGCAAAAGACGCATCGGGAAACGGGAGTGTCGATGGTTCGCAATGTAGAAATGTTATGTCAATGCTCTCTTTTTCAGCAATCCGTTGTGCCTGTGCTATCTGTTTCTCGGCAACATCTATACCGGTGACGGCGTATCCGAGTTTCGCAAGGGCAAGGCATAACCGTCCAGACGCACAACCGATGTCAAGCAGGCGGCTGCCTTCTGGGAACTTCTCAACAAACGCCTGCTCATGCTCTCCCAAACCGTATTCTGCCTCCTCTTTACGACGGTCAAGCTCATCGGTTTGGTTGTATTTTTCTCTTATGGAGTCCAGTAATTTTTGAGATTCTTGTGATTTTTTGCTTTGCATGCGGAACTCTTGTAAGTGTAAGAAAAAAGGCGAGGCACAAAGCCGAAGCCATCCTCGCCTAACAATGAAAAATGAAAATTTACGCTGAAAGTCCCTCAACCGCCGCGAAGAAATCGGCGTTTGATGCACTGAACCCGTACTGCTGCTCCACCTCCCGAATGGCGATCTCTGTTGTGAACAGGTTACCGTAAGTATCGGGAAACTCTACACCCGTTGTAGCATCGCGGAGTAGCACGATGTTATATCCATACCGCGCCATCGAACGGATACCGTAATCCCTGCCCAAGACACACCAATTCGTTGCGAAACCGGCGAAGATCAGATGCAAGATACGCCGTTCTTCCAGCAGTTCATGGAGCTGCTGTCCTGTTGCGATAACAAACTCTTCGGGGCTCACATCAATCGCAGGAGAGACAGAAAGTTGGTCTGCGAGTTTGTCCCAATGCACGCCGATCCCCGGCGGTTGACTGCGGGGACCGCGGTAAACGGTATAGTCCCCCTCTCGACTTCGGAAGGCAGCGGGGGGCCACGCCGAAGGTACAGACGGTTCAGGGGGTTTGTGACGTTGGAGTTGCGGATACTGCTCCGCCACCGGCGGCGAAGGGGCATGCACGATTGTCAAGCCCGCTCGCCGCGCAGCGTCTAAGACTGGCACAACGCATTCCTTCGTTATCCGTGCGGCGCGTTCTATCCAACTCTCGATGAAATGCACATTCCAGAGATCAACGAGCACCAAAGCGGTCTCATCAACTGGTAACGGCATCTCAAACTCACGGCGGATGAAGGCGGTTTCAAGGCACGGTTCATCTGCTGGTGTGCTATCCTGAAAGTAACGGACACGTAAATCTAAGGTTTTCACTCTGGCTCCATGAATAGGGCATCGTCAAGCTCAGCGTTTAGCGTAACACCTGTTACCCGACTTTCAGAGAAAAGTTCACCGTCTACGTTCTGAACAACATGATAAGCGACCTTAACGCCGTCAACATCGCGATAATCATTCATGAGAGACTCTCTATTTGCCGTAACACCTTGTGCCATCTCGCGATAAGCGAATTTTACGACATAATGTGTCTCTTCGCTCACAAAAAGCCGTAAGGTTTCACCAGAGGGCTGCGGAACAAGCAGAACATGTGCGGATGTGCCGTGTACATCCTCCGTCCCCGCATACTGAACCGAAATTTCATTTTGTGAGAGATTTGTCAGGAGCCATATCGTTTCCCGGAAGACTGCATCCTTAAAGGAGTTCGTCACATCAGGCGGTAAGGGTTGAACCCCCATCGGTGTCAGGGCAAACCCAGAGGCACCATCAAAGACATATCCCATTTCACCTTGTGGTAGCTTGACATCCTGTCTGAATTTATCAGGATAGACGTAGTAGGATTTGCCCTCGACTTGCATTTGCCCCATCGGTGAATTTGCTGTCGCCCGCGCTTCCATGACGATGTTTTTCACGGCTTGCAACTTTTCAAGCCCCCCGTGTGCTTCAACAGCAGCAGCAAGGACTTCTTTGGCTTTCGCCACGTCTGTTTCACTCGCTTCGGGCATCGGTTCGGGAGGTGGTGGCGGTGCGGGTCGCTCTATTTCAATCTCGTTAACCGCTCCGAATTCTTCAAGGGGTCGATCAAAGTTCTCTTTATTTCCGACAGTGACAATTGTGAGTGAGTCGGGATGGAGATATTTTTGCGCGACAGATTGTACATCTTCGGCTGTGACCTTAGCGATATTGTCGGTATAGGTTTCAAGGAAGCCGGGTGCGTAACCGCGATAGTCAAGCATCATCTGCTGAAAGGCGATTTGTGAGCTGCTTTCAAAGCCAAAAACAAACGAATTGACGAGTGAATCTTTGGTGCGCTGCAGTTCCGCTTCCGGCACAGGGACATCTCGGAGTCCCTTAACGACATCAATGATGAGTGAAATTGCCTCTGCGGTTTTCTCGGTACGGGTCTGTGAATAAGCGAACCATTCCCCTGGATTCGTGTAGTAAGTTGTCTGCATCAGGCTGCCGACCATATAGGCGAGTCCATGTTTCTCGCGTACTTCCGTCATCAGACGTGAGGTGAACCCACCTTCTCCGAGAATCTCATTCATGACCCGGAGTGCGAAGAAGTCAGGAAAATCGGGAGTACGTTTGATACCGAAATGCCCGATTAACATCGTCGTTTGCGGAAAGTCCTTGAAGATGTAATTAACGGAGGGTTTCGGTGTACCATCCACGGTTGGAACATCCGGAAATGCAATCTTCGCACCTTCCCATCCCTCAAAAACTTTTTCCAGTTGCGCGATTAAGGTTTCTGTATCAAAATCGCCTGTAATTGCGAGCATCATGTTATCAGGATGGTAATACTTTGCGTGAAAGGCTTTGAGGTCGCCAACAGTGATACTCTCTATGCCTTCCATTTCAGTATACCAACCGAAGGGGTGATCCGTTCCGTATAACAGAGCAGAGAAGTTCCGCCATGCGAGTTGGATAGGATTATCGTTGCGTCGCCGGATACGTTCGATTGATTGTTGCTTACGGAGTTCCAATTTATCTTCACGAAACGCTGGATTCCTGAGTACATCGGCAAAGATTTCTAACCCTTTTTCGATGTCTTCGGCGAGTGTTGAGAGGTTAATTGTGCCGTATTCACGGGACATGCCGACTTCCACAGAAGCCGCCATAGATTCCAATTCCTCGTTCAGTGCGTCCGGTTCACGCGACACTGTACCCCCCGTCCGCATGACACTGGCAAATATGGATGACAACCCCACTTTATCCTGTGGATCGTAAATGTCGCCGGTTTTGATTAAACCGTTGATGTTGAAAAGTGGTAACTCGTGGTCTTCAATAAGATAAAGTTTCATTCCGTTCGAGAGTACGCGTTTCTCTGGAACGGGTGGTTTAAATTCAATCGGTTCATAGGTAAGTTCTTCGTATGGTCTTGCGAATGTGGAGGGAACTCCCCACACAACAAGACAAGCGATCAGTGTGACGATGAGAGTCCCTGTAGAAGTCCATTTTTTCATTACTCGTTCCCCTCCGCGTCGTTACCTGTAGGTGCTACGACCCCTTTTTTAACAAGCGTAGCGACGGTGCGGTTGCTTTTTGTAAAATAGGTGTTTGCGACTTTCATGATGTCTTCCGGCGTGATCCTATACATCGTTTCCCGCCAATCAAGGATATAACGCCAATCGCCTGCGATCCCTTCATAGAAGGTTAATTGCCTTGCCATTCCAGCGTTTGAACTCAGTCCGCGGATGAAACCCGCCTCAACCTGTTTGAGGATACGTTTAAATTCCCTTTCCGCAACAGGTTCGGTTTTGAGCCTTTCGAGTTCAGCATAGATTGCTTCTTCAACGTCGGCGGTTGTGTGGGGTGAGCGTGGTGTCGCATTCACAACAAAAAGATTATCGTAGCGTCCACCGGGATATCCGTTTACCGAATTAGCAGAGACAGCTATCCCTTCCTCAACGATGTTTTTATAGAACCGAGAGGTGCGTCCATCGGAAAGAATAGCACTAATCATATCAAACACATAATCGTCAAAATGCGGAATTGTCGGTTTATGGTACCCAATCATGAGTTGGGGTTCTGCGTCAAATTCGACTTCAATCCGGCGTTCCCCTTCTTGAGACGGTTCATCGGTTGTGACCTCAGGTGGGAGGGGTTGGGACGGTATATCACCGAAGTATTTCTCAATGAGCGCGATGGTTTCAGTGGGATTAATGCTTCCAACAATGGCGATAACGGAGTTGTTCGGTGCGTAATGGATGCGGAAAAATTCCGCAGCCTTGCGACGATTTAGCATCGCGATATCCGAGGGCCAACCGATAATCGGCATACCGTACGGATGGGCAGTAAACGCCGTTGCGATAAATTGCTCGTAGAGTTTACCGCCTGCTTGCGTATCAACACGCATCCGACGTTCCTCTTTGACCGCCTCACGCTCGACATAAAATTCACGTAGGACAGCATTCTTGATCCGATCCGACTCAAGCGTTGCCCATAACTCTAATTTGTTAGATGGCAATTCGACCGTATAAATGGTGTAGTCAACAGAGGTGCCGGCGTTGAAGCCTGTGCTACCGTGCTGCGTATAGATTTCGGTATACTCTCCTGTGACAATCCACTCCTTTGCGAGTTCCTGTTGCGTTTTAAGTGCTGCTTCTAATTCCGCAAGCTTAGCCTCATCTGCCCTGGAGCCTTTCGCCCGTTCCATGTCAAGTGCATCGCCTATCCGATCAATTTCGGCAAGGACTTCCTTCTCTTTTTCATAATCTTTTGTGCCGATTGTTTTAGTGCCTTTGAACAACATGTGTTCCAGCATGTGTGCGATGCCGCGTGTATCGTCTGATTCATCAACGGAACCTGCTTTGAAGAGGATGTATGGCGCGATAGTAGGGGAGGTGTGGCGTTCAATCATTAACAACTTCAGACCGTTCGGGAGCGTGTGCTCTATCACCCGATCTGAAAGGTCTTGCGCTGATACTATTCCGTGTAAGGCAATAAAAAATAGGATCAGCAAATAACGTATCTGTTTCATTGATTTCCTTCATTGCAGCAGCCGTCTCTGTTGGACAATGCTGCTTCCTTTCTTTTTATAGTAGATTCTGTAATTACTTATACACTCAGCGAATCAACGTCAGAATGCGCGTGTAGCATTCTGCGGGTGCGGTTAGGAAACCGCACCTACCGGGGGTTGGAAGTGTGTATTTGTTTTTGGAATTTACTATAAAATAAATAAAAATTGTCAGTTATCGGTTATTAGTTAAGAGGTATTTTAGTTAAGAGGTATTAATGTACCAATTCACCACTTCTTGGCGTACGCCAAAAGCGGGTGATTGTCCCAGTAGTCCCTCTAACGAACAACTGAAAACCGTTAACCGATAACCACTACGGCTGACAACCGATAACTACTTAGGATTTCTCAAGGTCACCGAGCAACCCGACGAGGGCAAACCTGATGTGTGATGAGAGTGCAGAATTTTCTGCGCGAAGGTCTGCGTCTTCTGCATCCGGATACATGACATGTGCTGCGACTGCGCGTTTGACCCATCGTTCCGCTCGGTCATCGTAAGGAATGTATTTTTCTTTGGGTGCCGTGCAAGCCGGGCACTCGTCTGGTGGGCTATCTGCTTCCTTCCACAAATAACCGCAAGCGACACAAACAAACATGGTAAAGTCCTTTCTCTATTCCTCAAGAAGATTAACATTTCGTGAAAAAATAATCCTCAGGAGATTCAAAGTTATGGGGTTTAAAGTTACAACTGATTCCTGCATATTAGCAGATTCAGCATTGGAATGCAAGATTTAAATGCTAAAGATTCAATCAGCGTTTTGGACAGCCTGAACCGTCTCTTGTTTCGTTGATTGTTCCTTCAGTTCAACGATACGGTCTCGCAAGGCAGCGGCTTCCTCATAATCGAGTTCAAGGGCAGCCTTTCGCATCTGCCTTGTTAAGTCAGTGATCAACGCTTCAACATCTCCAGGCGCGATACTCTCGACGGTAACCACTGGCTTATCGGGTTTTTTCGTGTTGTACGTATCCTCAGACTCGGCAATCAGTTCTTGGATCGCCTTTTCAATTGTTGCAGGTGTGATGTCGTTATCAACGTTATACTGGAGCTGAATGTCGCGTCGGCGTTGCGTCTCCTGTATGGCTTCCGCCATCGCGTCAGTGATATTATCTCCATAGAGGATAACCTCACCATCAACGTTCCGTGCAGCGCGTCCAGCGGTTTGAACGAGAGATCTGACGGAACGGAGGAAGCCGGGTCGATCGGCATCCAAGATTGCGACGAGAGATACCTCCGGTAAGTCAAGCCCCTCGCGAAGTAGATTGATCCCAACAAGAACATCAAAAACGCCTTCGCGAAGTTGGCGCAGAATACGCGCCCGATCAAACACATCAATCTCGGAGTGCATGTAATCGGCGCGAATTCCTGCTTCGGTTAAGTATTCGGTTAGGTCCTCTGCCATCCGTTTGGTGAGGGTCGTAACGAGGACACGCTGCTTGTGCCTGACACGTTCCTGGATTCTGCCGATGAGGTGATCGACCTGTCCTCTCACCGAGTGGATCGTAATTTTTGGATCAACCAGTCCAGTAGGACGGATGATTTGCTCAACAATTTGCGCACCGTTTTCCATCTCATAGGGACCAGGCGTTGCTGAAACGAAAATAACTTGATTGACACGCGCCTCCACTTCGTCAAAACGCAGTGGACGATTGTCTAATGCAGATGGCAGACGGAACCCATACTCGACGAGCGTCGTCTTTCTTGACCGGTCCCCGCGATACATGCCGCGTAGCTGCGGAATGGTTACGTGGGACTCATCAATAAAGAGCAGAAAATCGTCAGGGAAGTAGTGCATGAGACAATAAGGCGGTTCACCCGGTTGTAATCCAGAGAGATGTCGCGAGTAGTTCTCAATACCGGAACAGTAGCCAACCTCCCGCAACATCTCTAAATCAAAACGGGTGCGTTGTTCAATGCGCTGCGCTTCCAGTAATTTATTTTCCTTCTCAAAAGTTAGGATTCGTTCTTGGAGTTCGAGTTCAATATTAATTAATGCCTCGTCAAAGATTTCGGCATCGGTCATGAAGTGCTTCGCGGGATAAATTTCGAGGGATTCATGTCGTTTTAACACTTCACCGGTTGTGGTGTCAATTTCGTTAATACGATCAATCTCGTCCCCGAAGAGTTCAATACGATACGCGTTCTCGCTATAAGCCGGAAACACCTCAACGACATCGCCGCGTGCTCGGAAGACCCCTTGCCAGAATTCAACGTCGTTGCGGACGTATTGAATATCCACTAAAGCACGTAGGAGACTGTCGCGCCGAATTTCATCACCCACGGTTATCTGAACTCTTTGGTTCTCAAATTCACGCGGAGATCCGAGACCATAAAGGCAAGAAACACTTGCAACAACAATAACATCTCGACGCGATATTAGGGACGCAGTTGCAGCGAGCCGCATTCGCGTGATTTCCTCATTAATACGGACATCCTTTTCAATAAAGGTATCGGTAGCAGGGATGTATGCCTCTGGCTGATAATACTCGTAATCACTGACGAAGTAGTGAACGGCGTTATTTGGAAAAAATGTTCGGAATTCGTTGTAGAGCTGGGCGCAAAGTGTCTTGTTGGGTGAGATGACGAGTGTGGGCAATTGAACGTTTTGGATAACATTCGCCATGGTATAGGTCTTGCCAGACCCCGTCACACCGAGCAAAGTCTGTGCTTTATCACCCCGTAGCAGTCCATTTGTGAGTTTATCAATCGCTGCGGGTTGATCGCCTTGGGGTGTGAAATCTGAGATTAACTCAAATTCCGCATCATTCAATTCGGGGATGTCATTTTCTGGAGCGTCAATCTCCGTTAGCAATTCCCAATTCTCTCTCATTTCGGCTTCTTGCTCCTTCTCACAGATTCCGATTGCCTTTAGGAATCTGGGTTGTGGGGAATGCGTTATCTCGGAACTACAAGAAATTGATATGGTATGCAATGCATTTTATATAGTATACCATATCTTGCCAAAAATGTGTAGAGAGATGTATCTTCTAATGCTGCAAATTACAAAGTTTTTGGGGTTCCTGTCCTTCAATAAACGGCTCTGTGTGAATGTTCTCCTCGGGGCAATCTACCCTTTTAAGAAGTCCGCTCTTCTTATCAATGTCGCGGAAGACAATGCCCTCAGGCACCGGAAATTCCTCATGGGGTCCGCGTGCTGAATCAATTACAAATTGTGCCCAGATTGGCAGCGCTGCTTTCGCGCCTTCCTGATTGTAATTGCGACGACTTGAGCGATTTTTATCAAATCCGACCCAAACACCGACGACCAAATCAGCGGTATAACCGACGAACCATGCGTCCACGTTATCATTAGTAGTTCCCGTCTTACCGGCTGCCGGTCGGGTAAGCCCCATCCGTCCTGCACGTCTACCCGTTCCGTTTTGAATTACATTCTCTAAAGACGAAGTAATCTGATACGCGATCTTTTCATCTAAAACACGGGCGCGTTCGACCTGATGGTCTTCGGACGGATAGATTACGGTTCCCGTTGTATCAAGGATATATTGAATATGTACCGGTTTCGTGTGGATTCCGCCGTTTGCAAAGATGCCATACGCTGAGGTTAACTCAAGGACTGTCATGCCGGACGCGCCTAAAGTGAGCGCAGGTTTGGGGTCCATTGGACTCTCAACACCCATACGTTTCGTTAAATCGACGACGCGATTTATCCCTTCCCAAATACCGTTGTCGCCTATTGGTGTCTCCAAAACGGCTTTCGCTGTCGGCACGTTAATCGATCGCGTTAGTACATCGCGCATCGTGACGTTCCCTCTAAATCTTTCGCTATAATTCCGCGGATACCACGTCTTCTGTCCGGGGAAGGGAACGATCCCCCATCTTTTATCAGAGATGACTGTTGCTGGCGTTATGATGGACGGATCTTCCAATAAAGCAGCGAAAACAATCGGTTTAAAGGCAGATCCAGGTTGCCGCCTTGCGCTTCCAATCGCGCGATTGTAGTAATTAATCTCCGTCTTGGTGATATTGTAATCGCGTCCACCTACCATCGCTTTAACATGTCCAGTCTTCGGTTCAAACGCAATCAGTGCAGCTTGCAAATAACTATTAATCGGATCAATACCGTGCAGATTCCGTTTATTCGTATCATAATTCGGTAGGCTTCTTGGGCCGTACGTGCCATCCATGTAGCGGAGATGCTTTGCGACTTCTCGTTCAGCGACGGCTTGCATAGACATATCTATAGTCGTGTAAACCTTTAGACCGTCACTATACAACTTGTCTTTAAGTTCTGGGAGCCGGACGAGTTCTTCGCGGATATACTCAAGGAAGTGCCCCGCCTCCTTTGCGATAATTCTGGTCCGATTCTCATCCAGATTTTGTGGAAGTAAGGGAGCATTTCGACTGGCAAGCCACTCAGATGCTGGAATGTATTCTTCAGCCAACATTCTGTCAAGGACGACATCACGCCGATACTTAGCATCATGGGGATTGGAAAACGGCGAAAAGGCGAAAGGCCCTTTGGGAAGGGCTGCGAGCAAGGCACATTCGTGGTAGCTGAGTTCTGACACCTCTTTCCCAAAATATCCGAGAGCTGCTTGCTGAACACCGTAAAAAGTTTTGCCGCCATATCTCGATCTACCTAAGTCTACATGATTCAGGTAACGCTCTAAAATTTCATCTTTAGAGAAAACCTTTTCAATCCTCACAGCGAGGAGAATTTCTCTCGTTTTGCGGACGACGCTTCTTTTAGATCTCTGATTAAACAGGTAAATATTTCGCGCTAACTGCTGCGTTAGCGTGCTTGTCCCAGCCAATCGGCTGCCGTGCACAACGGTATTCTTCACTGCCCCGGTGAGGCGTATAATATCAATTCCCCAGTGGTTGGAAAAACGGTGATCCTCAATAGCAATGAATGCCCCTGTCAATTTCGTAGGCATCTGAAGGAGCGGAATCAAACGTCGCGTAGAACCTTCATCATCAGCGAATTCGGCTATCATCTCCGGTTGAAGATAAAAATTCTTGCGCACAGCACCATCACCACTGCGAATGTCGGTTATTCTTCCGTCCCGAACCGAAATTTGAACATGTCCTGCTTCTACGTCAAGATGCGGATATTCAAAATCCCGCAGGTGGATACGTAGGGTGCGGTTCCCTTTAGTATCCACGGTCTCGGCGTACTCACCCGGTTCGCTCAATTTTGGAATAATTTCAGCAACCCGTTTATATTCCAGCCGGTTCAATTTATCAACCAAAAATGCAATTTTATCCGCTTTTCGTACTTCGCAGACCGAAGAATAAACCTCTAAGTGTTGCCGCCATGTTTCGGTATCCACATTATATTCAAGCCGATCGAGATCGATGCCGCGCACATCTTCCCAACACGCGAAGAAAATACCACCCACAAACCCGATTCCGGCGAAGATCGCTATAAATACAAGAATACACACCACCCAAAACAGGCTTAGGACTGCTTGAAAACAATGGTATAAGAATCGAAGCATTTTGTTTTTTCACCTCCACGGTGATGTTCAACAGAGAACGAGGCTATGGACGAGTATTTACGGCGTTCTATCCACACTGGTTTTCCGCACGCGCTTAATGGTACAACCCACCGCTCTGGTCCTTTTGGATTCCTTGGAAATATTTTCTCCAGCAATCACTAAATCTAAGGCGTTCTGGAGATAGTGCTTCGTGGGTTCTTTGGGGCTGTTGTCAATTGCTCCCATGTAACGGAGGGCACGTTTTGCATCGATCAGAAATATCTCAGGCGTTCTTCTGGCTCCAAAATAGTCCGCAATATCGTTCTCTGGGTCCTTTAGTACAGTGAATTCAAATTTGTGCTTCTCACTATATTCCAAAATCTCTTTAACCTTCTCTTGTCTGTTTGAATTGATACCGATAAACTGCACATTTTTTTCGCCATAAGTCTTAGCCAAAGTGACAATCCGTTCCGCATAATCGGTCACTATTGGACATTGCGTAGCGAGAAACAGAACGACAGTAGCAGATTTTTCCTCGCTCAATTTGTATAAAGTGTGCGGGGTCCCCGTAGCGTCTTTGAGCGTGAAGTTCTTGACGACAGCATCAAGTTTTACTTTCTCTACTTTCTCTTGTGCCAATCCGAAACTCGTACTTGTGACGAACAGGACAAACACAATACATAAGCGATGCAAGACAGTAGAGAGGGGTGGGGACTTCTCAACGATAAGATGGCTATGCGTAAAAAAGGATGTAAAGAGTGTTGGACTTTCCATTTCTAAATTTTTCCCTTCAATTAAGACGTTAGCAACCCTGTTCGGTTTCACTTTTGTGGAACTGATTTATGCAAGTTAACATAAAATATTCAATTTTTTCTTGCTTTCTTAACCTGCATATAGTATAATATACGTATATTAACCAACACTTATCATGAGTTAAAGGAGATTTACTCATGGCAAAGAACCTGACCAAAAGGCAGCGCGAGATTTTTAATTTCATCCAGCGATGTATTAAGAACGGTTATCCGCCAACCATTCGTGAGATTGGCAGCCAATTCGGTTTTTCAGAAAAGGCGGCACATGACCACCTCAACGCGCTTGAGAAAAAGAAGTATATTGGACGCGAAGAAGGTAAACCGCGTGCGATTTCCGTTTTGAAGGAAGCACAACCTAAAATCGAGACCAGTAAATGGCTTGAAGAACAGAGCGCGAATCCGATTCTGACAGAAGCAGAACGGGATATTATAGAAATCCCGATTTTTGGACGTGTAGCGGCAGGAACACCTCTTCTCGCTTCACAAAATATTGAAGGCACCCTTCCTATTCCGACGCGTATGGTAAATAACTATGAATGCTTCGCCCTCCGGATCATCGGTTCAAGTATGATCGGGGTCGGTATCTTAGAAGGTGATTATGTTATCGTTAAGAGACAATCGGATGCAGATCCGGGCGATATCGTTGTCGCTATGGTTGAAGACGAAGCAACCGTAAAACGTTTCTTTATTGATGGTGACCAAGTCCGGTTACAACCGGAAAATCCTGCCATTGAACCGAGTATTTTTAACATTAATGAGGTGATAATACTCGGTAAAGTTATCGGTCTCCACCGAGAAATGTAGCGACGAGTTTTTATATTCGCCACTTGGGTTGATGGGCAGAATGAAACGTCTGCCCACTTCCACTCAAAATTTTACGACGCATCCAAAAAATCGGTCAACTCGTGTAGGTGCGAGAGCTTGACATCAACCATAGATGGGTCCGGACACGTTTTGTCCGCATCACCGATAAGCCACGCAGTCCACATACCTGCGTTCTTCCCGCCGACCATATCCGCAGCGTAACTATCCCCAACATAAATCGCTTGGTTCGGTGCCACGTTCAACTTGGACAAAGCTGCTTCAAAGATACGAACATCTGGCTTCGCTATCCCCAAAACCGTAGAATCTATAATCGCCCCAAACAGTGGGGAAAGTCCATAGTCGTCACACCAGCCTTGTGTATTCCCAAAGTTATTGCTAATTACAGCGAGTTGATAGGTGTCATGAAGCGTTTTAAGCCATCGCCGATTTTCCGCGAGTCTCTCGGCAGCCCCTGCACAGAACCAGTCAACATACTCATCTTTCATCTGCTTGCTTAGCCCTAATCGCCTATAAATTCCCGAAGCAATCGCGTCGGCAGTTTCTCGCAAATTACAGCGCGCCGCATGCTCAGACGCGACCGCACCTACGGGCAGCATCGAACCGTCTTGGTAAGACCACTCGTGAGAAGGATCACCGAGAAAGAATTCTGTTATTGTCGCTTTATCTGCCTCGTCGAATGCCTCACGTGTAATTTCTGGGCAGTGCTTACGGATGAACAGGTAGGTCCGTTCTAACCAATGGATACCGTTTCCATCTAAAGTCCCGCCGAAATCAAATACCAATGCGCGGATATTTCTCATTCACTCTCCTTTTTTCTACGTTTCATATTTAACAGGACTTACGCAACGCGCAATAAATTGCGCTACTACGAACTATGCAGCTTTTGAAACACACGTCCTTATAAAAGTGTATCTGTTGGTAGTAAGGCGATCCATCGCCTGTCTGCGCAAGTCCTATTTAATTTAAGCAGCGTCCGTTTTCTGACGTAACTTAATCTCCAATGCTTTCAGAACCTCAGCAGTGCCTATTTCTTTCATGCAGAGATGCGGTGCATCCTGTCGATGACATATCTGTTTGTAACACGGACGACAAGAGACAAGTTTCTCAATAACGGTATGCCCTGTTCCGTAAGGTTGATGGCGCGTCGGGCTCGTTGGACCGAAGAGTGCCAGCGTTGGGGTGCCAACTGCTGCAGCAATGTGCATCGGACCGCTATCACAAGTTACACACACTTCGCATCTTTCCAACAACGCACCCAGTTGGAGAATCCCTGTTTTCCCGACGAAATTAATAACCGATAACGAAGCCGGAAGGGATTCCGCAAGTTCCACTTCTTCAGACGAACCGACTAACACGACTTTAATTTTCGGTAGCAAACGGACAATTTGCTGGATAAGATCGGCAAAGTTCGTTACATCCCATCGTTTCGTTGCCCATGTAGTGCCTAAATTGAGAGCGACAATGCGGTTCTCCGGCAATATACCTTCAGCACGTAAGAGACGTTCAACAAACTGTCGATCTGCATCTGTATGCCAAAACTCCAAAGAAGATGGCGCAGTGTCAATATTGAGCAGTTTTAGAACGTGTAGGTATCGGTGGACTTCATGTACCCCTGTGTCGTCTTTACAAGACCCTGTTAGCAGCATCCCACGTCCACTGACATTTGTTCCAACACGTATTGGAACGCGTGCAAGGAACGGTAGGAGCGCGTTTCGGAATGAGGTCGGATGCAGTACAACGGCAATGTCAAATACGCTATCCCGTAGTTGGCGCACAAGGTTCCTAACGGATCGATAGCGGCCTTCTGTTTTGTTATCAACGAGGCAGGTGTCAACATAAGGGTGCGTTTGCATTAAATCTGCCACGCGCGGTCGCAAGAGAAGTGTCAGATTAGATTCAAGATATGTACGTTTCAGGGCGCGCAACGCGGGAGTCAGCAGCACCATATCGCCGATCCATCCCCCTGTTTGGCAGACCAGAATGTTTTGCATCGGATGCACCCGCGAAAAAGGCGACGAGAAACGTCAAGATGTTACCTTAGAAAAAGAAAGGGTTTGACCAGGCCTTCTTACCCGTTTCGTCGGTTATTTCAACGCGAACGTATTTCACACTTTCCGGAATACTGTAGGTCGCCTCGGTCAAGCGTTCACCTTCAGCCGGTAGAACTCGCTTGCCACGACTGCACTGCGCTTTAAAAACAATTGATTGTGCTTCCGAACATTTGACGGTCAACTCTTTTCCATCTAACGTCAGGTCCTTGATTTCGGGTCCAAGCGTAGAATAGAACGCGCCCGTCCGAAGCGATTCCATGATGCCATCAAGCGTCAGTTCTTCCGCTTTGACCATAATCCATCCGTGGAAGCAGTCGTGTTCTGTCCCGTGTGCGTCATCGGCAGCGATACCGAGAACAGGTCCACCCCTATCCAGTAAATCGTCCCACGCCTGTTCTGAAAACCCTTTGCCGATACCCATACAGGTGTCATTATAGACTTCAACGGCGAAATAACCGTGCAACGGCAGATAATCCAGGATCGTATGTCCACACCAATACGGATGACACAAAACCGCTTCACCACCCTGTGACTTAATATCATCAATTACTGCGTTCGGGTGCATCTTCGCGCAGTTTATGCGTTCATGTATATTAATAGCGACGATGTGGTACGTCCCACCGCCATAAGGATTTTCAGGATGCACCTCGCTCCCCGATATTGCCAAAAAATCGGATGTTGTGTAAGCCCCTACATCGTTAACCTTGCGGTGATCAGTTAGCACGAGGAAATCGTAGCCTGCGTCCCGGTATGCAGCGAACCGATCTGAGACGGAAAGTTGTCCATCGGATTCTGTACTGTGGCTATGTGTATTCCCGCGATACCACTGCCCGGGTTGTTGAAAAGGATTTGTATTGAACATTGCTGCTCCTTCTTCTCTCATGATTTTCTAAGTTATTGACAGGGCTTACGCAAAATCAGAGAATTCAGTCTATCTTGTCGCAATCGGTGCGGTTAGGAAACCGCACCTACCGGGGGAGTGCGTAAGTCCTATTATTGAATCGGAACACCCGTAGAAAGGCAATCTTATCTGCCAAGATACTCGCTTAGAAAAAGAAGGGGTTCGACCAAGCTTTCTTGCCGGTTTCGTCGGTTATTTCAACGCGAACGTATTTCACACTTTCTGGAATGCTATAGGTCGCCTCGGTCAAGCGTTCACCTTCAGATGGTAGGACCCGCTTCCCACGACTGCACTGCGCTTTAAAAACAATCGATTGTGCTTCCGAACATTTGACGGTTAATTCTTTTCCATCTAACGTCAGGTCCTTGATTTCAGGTCCGAGTGTAGAATAGAACGCCCCAGTCCGAAGCGATTCCATGATGCTCTCAAGCGTCAATTCTTCCGCCTTGACCATAATCCATCCGTGAAAGCAATCATCTTCTGTCCCGTGCGAATCATCAGCAGCGATACCGAGAACAGGTCCGCCTCTATCCAACAAATCATCCCATGCTTGTTCTGAAAATTCTTTGCCGATGCCCACACAACTGTCGTTGTAGACTTCAATAGCGAAATATTCCCGCAACGGCAGATAATCTAAAATGGTATGTCCTGACCAATAAGGGTGACACAAAACTGCTTCACCCCCTTGTGCCTTAATGTCATCAAGCACTGCGTTTGGATGCATTTCCGAGCAGTTTATGCGTTCGTGTATGTTAATGGCGACGAAGTGGTAGGTATCACCACCATAGGGATTATCAGGATGCACTTCGCTCCCTGATATTGCCAAAAAGTCCGGTGTGGTGTAAGCCTGTACATCGTTAACCTTGCGGTGGTCGGTTAGCACGAGGAAATCATAGCCTGCGTCCCGATATGCAGCAAACCGATCTCCGATCGAAAGTTGTCCATCGGATTCTGTACTGTGGCTATGTGTATTCCCGCGATACCACTGCCCGGGTTGTTGAAAAGGATTTGTATACAACATTGATACCCCTTCTTCTCTGATGCTATGGGTCAGCCGTTAGAGATAATGCCTTAATCTGTTGGGCCTATTGTCCATGTCCACATCCATTTTAGCATATCCACAACTTGTGTGTCAATTTTTTAGTTAATTTTGGGTGTGTAAATATTTTGGCAGTGGATTGTCAGAATGCACGTCGCATTTAGGCGAGTACGCCGCAAATCAGAATGGGCAGGATTGGAGGATTTGCAAGATTATACGGAGGTGAATATGATATTAACTTAATGGTATATTTTTCAGAAATCCACCTTAAAAATGTTACACCAGTGTAACATTTGGTGTGTCGTATGTAACGTTAGAGAACCCAGTCTCCATAAGGGTTTGTTAGCGTTTTATTTTTTCCCGTAAAAAAAATAATTTGGCGAAAAGTGTAACATTTTGTCGGTGAAGATTGTGGGTGTTAATCAGGTATTCAGTTTTGACAGATTTGCAGCGTCCATCCTCCTTTGAAAGTAGGTATAATATAATTATAGTATATTTGCTAACCTTTGTCAAGTAAAAAAGTGCCTTGTTCAATCGTTTTGCGTTGAGGTCTGAAGTGAGATCTGACAAAAGAGGATTCTGTGTAAGTCCTAAAATTTAAAAATTGACAATATCACGCAGTTGTGATATAATTTTGGAAATGCCAAAAACTAAAAATTTATAGAGCCAGAATATGAACCTTGACCTTCATATTCCTTCTCCTCAGGAGAAAAATTTTATGAAATCCTACAGGCAAATCGTTGAGGAAGCCAAAACAGAAATACCAGAAGTAACAGTCGACGAAGTAAAAGCCGAACAGGACCAAGACAGCGATTTCGTACTGCTGGACGTTCGCGATGAAGATGAATATCGTGCCGGTTATATCCCCAACGCTGTCCATGTCACACGCGGGATGCTCGAATTTTCGGTTGAAAATTATATTCCCGACCGGGACCAAAAGGTCGTTGTCTACTGTGCGGCAGGACTTCGTTCCCTTCTCGCTGCCAAATCGCTCCGCGAGATGGGATATACCGATACCGTCTCTCTTGCGGGGGGATACCGGGATTGGATGACTGCGGGTTTCCCGACTGCTCAAGACAAACCGATGTCGCACGATCAACTCGATCGTTACAGCCGACACTTTATGCTGACAGAAGTCGGAGAACAGGGACAAGCGAAGCTCCTTGATGCTAAAGTTTTAATGGTTGGAGCAGGCGGCTTGGGTTCACCGGCGGGTGTGTATCTGGGTGCTGCAGGTGTGGGTCACCTCGGTATTATTGATTCCGATGTTGTAGAACTGAGCAACCTTCAACGTCAGATACTTCATCGTACAGAATCCGTCGGCACCCCGAAGGTGCAATCAGCGACAACAACGATTAAGTCGCTGAATCCGGACATCGACATTACACCGTATAACCTCCGTCTGACTGCTGATAATGTTGAAGAGATTTTCTCGGAATACGACCTGATTGTGGATGGATGCGATAACTTCGCCACCCGCTACCTTGTTAATGATGCAGCTGTGCTGCTAAACAAACCAATCGTTCACGGTAGTATTTTTCAATTTGAAGGCCAGGTCACGCTCTTTAAACCGCACGAGGGACCTTGCTACCGATGCATGTATCCGACCCCGCCGCCACCGGGCATGGTGCCGAGCTGAAGCGAGGCTGGTGTCCTGGGCGTGCTCCCAGGCGTAATTGGTGTCATGATGGCAACCGAAGCGATTAAATACATCCTCGGTATCGGCGAACCTCTTATCGGCAGGCTCGTTCTCTATGATGCATTGGGTATGACGTACCGCGAGATGAAAATTAACCGAGATGAAAATTGTCCGCTTTGCGGCGATAACCCGGTCATTACACAACTGATTGACGACTACGATGCTGCTGCGGAGAATCCGGAAACTTTCGCCCCCGCAGCTGACTAACATTAGCCCGAGATAACCACAAGGAGGAACGTATATGCTGCCTTGCCCTGATTGTAATAACCCTTTGACGCAGTTTCCGATTGAAAACGACGATGTAGATATGGTCAGCTGTGACGGGTGCTATGGCGTTTGGCTTGTCTATCCGGGGGACGATCTTGAGCGTGTAGACAACGTCACTTTTGATGAACTCGTCGAAGCTTACGGCACTGAGTATCCGATTGATGTCGATCCGAGTACAGTGGAACTGCCCGAACCCGTTGAAGATGCTTTGATGTGAATCCAAAAGCATAGTGACGACGTAAATAGTTTAAACGAGAGATTGAGAAATAAAAAAGTAGCATTTTTCTTTTCAGTGTGCTACAATGACTTTAATCCACTTTTCTAAGGAGGTTTGTTAATGCGAACTATCGTTTTATTGACAGTTTTAAGCCTTATCGCGCTTCCCGCATTTGCACAAAAATATATCAGTTGGGAAGCAGAAGACTTTTCTGATTCAAACGGCACAAAATTTGAGGTCTTTACAGTCCCAACCGATCACCCGGGTAATGCTGCTGAAAGTGTAGACGATTACACTGTCACAGAAGCATCCGGTGGTGCTTACATCGGTTCACACAATGGTGCGACCAATGACGGTGGCGACTGGGTAAAATATGAATTCTCAGTCGACGCAGACGATTGGCATTTCTGGGGCCGCGTTATTGCTCCGTCAGTTGGCGACAACTCCTGTTACTGGGTATTCGATGCTGCTGATGGTGATGTTGCCTCTACCAATGATGCGACTATGAACATCTGGGATTTCTTTGAAGTACCAGATCTCCGGGTTAACTATACAACCGATTGGGTCTGGTTCCGGCTGAATACGCGTGATGGTCCGTTTGAAGGCACTGAACTTGTCCAGCACGGCGATGATCCCGTTCCAGTGGAGTTGACTGCTGGAGAGCATACCTTGCATATTGCGCATCGCGAAGACGGCACATACATTGATAAAATCTTCGCGACAACAGATATCGAGTTTGATGCCAACGAAACCGATCCACAGACGGCTGTTGAAGCACAAAACAAACTCACGACGACTTGGGGTTCGCTCAAAGGCGGATTCTAAATAGAACAGACATTTAAAGGCATCCACTCGCTGGGTGCCTTTATTTGTATTATCACCAATGCGAGATATAGGGAAAAAATTGAAGCACTACTGTTATCTCTCGCTCGGTGCTAACACAAATCCCCTTCTACTCACCACTCTCATACTTGCCATCAGTTTTCCTATCTTGCTATCCGCAGCTGAAAATAGAATCCACTTCACTGAACAGACGCAACAAGCCGGTATCCAATTCAAACACACCAAGGGGGCATCTCAACATAAATATCTACCCGAAACGATGGGAGCCGGTGGGCTCTTCTTTGACTACGACAACGATGGGCATCTCGACATCTACCTTGTCAACAGCGGCACCCTTGACCGCGACTCCAAGCCTCGCAGGCAGCCTGACGAAATGAACGTTCTCTACCGGAACAACGGTGATGGAATGTTTACTGATACCACAGTCGCAGCGGGACTTCAACACAATCACGGATACGGTATGGGCTGCATCTCCGCAGATTACGACAATGACGGTGATGCCGACCTCTACCTTACTAATTTCGGTCCAAACCAACTTTATCGGAACAATGGTGATGGTACCTTCACAGATGTCACATGGGACGCAGGGGTGGGAGATGGGAACTGGAGCGTTAGCGCGTCCTTCGGAGACTTCAACCTTGACGGACATTTAGACCTCTATGTGGTAAACTACCTGGATTACCAACTCGAAACAGCGCACGCCTGTTTTCTGGAAGGCGTGCATATCTACTGCGGTCCTCACGAATATCCGGGAGTTCGGGACACGTTCTATTGGAATAATGGGGATGGTACTTTTACAGATGCCACTTCCCGCGCCGGACTCCACAACGCCGGTAAAGGGTTAGGGACACTCTTTACAGACTACAACAACGACGGTTACCCTGATATTTTCGTTGCCAACGACGCTGTCCCAGATTTTCTCTATCGGAATAATAAGGACGGTACTTTTACAGATGTTGCATTAACAGCAGGAGTTGCTTACAATTCAGAAGGTCGAGCGACAGCAAGTATGGGGATCGCTTCGGGTGATTACGACAATGACGGCGCGTCCGATCTTTTTATTACAAACTTCTCCTTGGAAGTCAACAGTCTTTTTCACAATGACGACGGGGATTTCTACACGATGACCACCTTTGAAGCGGGATTGGCTGATCTGAGTTTCTCACAACTCGGTTTCGGGACCAAGTTTCTCGATGCGGACAACAACGGCACGCTCGACCTCTTTGTTGCAAATGGGCATGTGTGGGACAACGTATCAGAAATTACGCCGTCGCTCTCCTACAGACAGAGATGTCAGATCTTTGAAAACACCGGTTTGGGACAATTCAGGGAGGTATCCGAGACAGCTGGTGCGTTTTTCAAACGTCGAGTTGTTGGGCGCGGTGCAGCCATCGGTGACTATAATAACGATGGCGCGATGGATATTCTTGTTACATCCAACAGTGAATCCGCGGTGTTACTACGAAATGACTCTCAAATGACGAAAATAAATAATTGGGTGAAAATTGTGCTTGTTGGAACCAAAAGGAACCGAGATGGCATTGGTGCGAAAGTCTGGGTGCGGACAGCGAAAACAACGCAATTCCGAGAAGGGACGTGCGGTGGGAGTTATGCTTCAGGTAGTGAGCGGATGCTTCACTTTGGTATAGGTTCAGAAAAAACAATCCAATCTATCAAGGTAGAATGGCAAAGTGGACATATCCAGACGCTTGATTTTTCAAACGCGGAAAGCCCCATAAACCGAGTTATCCACATTACAGAAAATCGGTAAAAATAAGAGTTCTGCGGGTCTTTGTAGCGTAAAATTTGGGCAACTTGCGTTAATTCCTGACTTCAACAATTGCCTACCCAAACATTTATACACTCTTGGTTTTATTTATATTGACATTAGCTGCATTCGCGCGTATAATAGTATAGGGATTACACCTAATTATGGAGGCACGTTTAGAATGTCTCAATTTTTTGATTTTTTAACATGTGAGGAATAATCGATTGGCTCAACAGAAATCAACGAACATCACGTGGCATGAAGCAATTGTCACGGTAGAAGACAGAGAAAAATTACTGAATCAGAAAGGCTGTGTGATTTGGTTCACTGGACTTTCGGGTTCCGGTAAATCGACTTTAGCAAACGCGGTCGAACACGTATTGCACCAGCAGAACCACCATACATACGTTTTAGATGGCGACAACGTTCGACATGGGTTGAACAAGAACTTAGGCTTCTCACCGGAGGACCGTGAGGAAAATATCCGTCGTATCGGCGAAGTGTCGAAACTTTTTGCGGATGCAGGTACTATCGTTATGACTGCTTTCATCTCACCTTATCGCGACGATAGAGACACGGCAAGAGAACTCATTGCGGAAGGTAGATTTGTCGAAGTTTTCGTTGACTGTCCACTCGAAGTCTGCGAAGCACGCGACACGAAAGGTTTATACAAAAAAGCACGCGCTGGGGAGATTCAGGAGTTCACAGGTATCAGTGCGCCCTACGAACCTCCTCTGGATCCGGAAGTCACAGTGAATACGGCAGAACTCTCTATCGAAGAATCCGCAAAGACAGTCGTCGCGGCTCTTGTTAAGGCGGGTTTAGTGCCTGCTGACAATTAGAACCGAGAAAGGATGCCTTCATGACCCTATAGATACTACAGAGAAGGTATGGAACATGAAAGTGGAATCAGTCATCAAGGACTTCAATGAAAACGGCTTCTGTATTCTTCAGGGTATTTTGGAGCCAGTTGTGCTTACGGGGGTCAAAGACGAATGTGAAGCATTAGTCGCTGAACTTGCGGCACAACGGTATACACAAGGTAAGTTGATGAATACCTATCGTGATGCCCCATTTGAAACCCGCCTGATGCTGCTCTACGAAAACTATCCAGACGAAAATCCGACTATCTTTCGTCCAGAACTGCACCGAGAAGGCTTTTTCGGTGTGTTCGCCCATCCTGTCCTCCTTAAACTTGCACATAGGATCCTCGGTCCAGAGATTCGATTGTATCCAAACTATTCCGTGCGTCCGAAATTGCCTGAGAACAAACGTACAGAAGTTTTGTGGCATCAGGATGCTGGTTATACTTCAGAGACAGCGGATGTCTTGCGGATGATGAACATCTGGGCACCCTTAGTACCAGTCAATGTTGAAAATGGGTGTATGGAATTTATTCCGGGAAGCCATAAATGGGGAGTCGTTCCACACGAAAAAGACGAGTACTATCTACGTATCCACGACGACTATATCAAACCTGTCGAAGCAGCTGCGGTTCGTATAGAGATTGACCCAGGGGATGTTGTGATTTTCAGTAATCTCCTGTTTCACCGCGGGTTACCAAACCGGGCAGCACACGTCCGATGGAGTCTGGATTTTCGTTACCAAGATGCCAGACAGCCGACACTCCGCTCGACCCAAGGACATCTGCTCTCTTCACAAATCACACCCGATGCCGTCGTTAAGAATGCTGCAGTGTGGGCACAACTGGAGTTTCAATAAATTATGAATGTAGTTCCAAAAGAATTTATCCGCGTGATGCCGGATGCAATGCGAGACTTCATCAGTGAAGCCTTCCAGAAGGCTGGGACCTCAGAAGCGGATGGTGCGCACATAGCACACCTGCTCGTTCTCACGGATCTGCGGGGTGTGTTCAGTCATGGCACGCGCCAAACGCCCGGATATGTAGGGATGATGCTTGACGGCAAAGTAAATCCACGTCCAAATGTCCGCTGCATTGACGAATCCCCAACAACAGCAGTCTATGACGGCGATGGTGGTATGGGGCATTTTGCTTCGTATCATGCTGCAAAGGAGGCCGTCAAAAAAGCCAAAGAAATGGGATTGGGTGCTGCAACGAGTCGGAACCACTTCCACTTTGGGAGTGCTGGCAAGTATTCACGGCTCGCGCTTGAAGCAGATTGTGCCGGATTCGCGGTCTCCTGCCACCGTTTTCGACATAGTTCTGAGAGCGTAATTGCCACTGCAACGGGTGCTTCGCCGATGAGTTTTGCACTGCCAGCGGGCAACCAACCGCCCATAGTCGTCGATATGGCAACCGGCATTGACACCAAGCTGCCGTTGGAAGCGGCGTTCGAACAGAGTCCAGCTGCGTTCTTCAAGATGTTGGGGTTGAGTCATGTGAGTCATGCGCTCGGTGGGTTTATGGCAGGTATCTGGCTATTCGATAAACCGCCGGATCCGCCAACAATCTGGGAGGGTGCCAATCAAGGTGCTTTTATCGCAGCAATTGACATTTCTCGGTTTCGCCCAATTGCCGAGTATAAAGCAGAGATCGATCAACATATCCACGATGCTCGACAGATGCGACCGGCACCGGGTTATGACCGATCAGATTTGCCTGGCGGCTTAGAATGGGCGCGCGAACAGGAATGGGCTGAAATCGGCATCCCCGTTGGCAAAGAACATCAGGAACAGTTGAAAAGCGTCGCTGAACGCGTTGGTATTTCGCTTCCATTTTAAATGCTGACGCGGCATAAAGTATCAATAACATTGTGCAAGGACAATAAAGAATGAAACTCATCCAATTTCATCTACCAAACTTAGGCAAGCGGGTTGGGATTGTTACCCGCGAAGAGGAAGTCATTGACGTAACAAGCGAAGACTCACCGAATGTATTAGAGATACTGGAACTTGCCCATCGGGAGCAAGTCAGCCTCGGTGTAATACTCGCGGACATCCAAGAAAAGGTGGCGACTCCGACCCCTATACGACTTCAGGCACATCCCGATGAAGAAAATGCAACCACGGAATCAGATGGACTTACATTAAAAAAATTAGATGTTGCCCCTGCTGAAAATGTTCCACACCTCTTAGCACCGATCGACTCCCCCGAAGTCTGGGGATGCGGTGTCACCTACAAACGGAGCGCGGATATGCGGGACGACGACAGTGAACAGGACATCTACAGTCGCGTCTACTACGCCGATCGACCTGAGATATTTTTCAAGGCGACTCCCTCACGTTGCGTAGGTCCTAACGGCTTTATCGGGATTCGGAGCGACTCTGCGCTGACCGCGACCGAGCCTGAACTCGCCTACGTCCTCGGTGACAACGGCGAAATCATTGGATATACGCTCTGCAACGATGTATCCGCCTGGGATATTGAACGGGACAATCCGCTCTACCTACCGCAATCCAAAGTCTTTTATGGATGTTGTGCGCTCGGTCCTATGTTTGTTACACCCTCTGAAGTAGATGATCCGTATAATCTGGATATGACGTGTACCGTTCTGCGGGGCGATGAAGTTATCTATGAAGGTAGCGTGAACACCTCCCAAATCAATTGGAAATTTGAACAACTCACGGAATTCCTGATGCGGGATAACCCGATTCCGTTCGGCACCGTCGTCTCGACGGGGACAGGTATCATTGTACCGAACGATCTGCCACTCGCTGCAGGCGACCTTGTGAAAATAGAAATTGACGGGTTCGGCACCTTAGCAAACCCTGTAAAGCAGCTTTAGGATTTTTTAACGATTAAATCTGAGCTGCGGCGGACGTTGTCCTTGCAGATTCCTTTTAAAGAAAAGTAGTATGGAACTCTTGAAGTTTTTTAGGTGATTTATGAAAAAAGCAGTGAACTTAGAGGAAAACCACAAGGATGTAGGACGCAGTGCCCAGGAGCAATCGTTTAAAATGCCTTTTATCGGCATGCACAAAACGGAACTGGATACGCCTGCCCTACTCATCGATTTAGACAAAATGGAAGCCAACATACGGACGATGGCGGCTTATTTTTCGACGGTGAACGCACAGTTGAGACCCCACTTGAAAACGCATAAAACACCGATTATCGCCCACAAACAGATTGCGGCGGGCGCGATTGGCGTTACGTGCGCAAAGTTAGGTGAAGCAGAGGCGGTGATTCACGCAGGAATTCGAGACGTACTCATCGCCAATCAAATTGTTGGCACCCAAAAGATTGCGCGCCTTATTAATCTCGCAAAGCACTCGGAGATTATGGTTGCAGTTGATAATTCCGAGAACGTGCAAGCCATCTCTGAAGCAGCAGCGGCGAAAGACGCTAACGTCAGGATGTTAGTGGAAGTTAATATCGGCATGGATCGCTGCGGCGTTGAACCGGGTGAACCCGCATTGGCACTGGCTGAACTGATACGCAAAAGTCCAAACGTTGAATTTGAAGGCTTGATGGGATACGAGGGACATACTGTCGCGAAACCCGACAAAGCGGCACGGAACGCTGCTGCACGTGAGGCTATGCAAATTCTGGTGGATACAAAGTCCTTCCTTGAACAACACGGCGTAGCAGTATCCATCATGAGTGGCGGTGGGACTGGCACCTTCAACATTACGGGTAGCATCCCTGAAATGACAGAGGTACAAGCCGGTTCTTACGTTTTGATGGACTCTACTTATGGAAACGTAGAAGGGATTGGCGAACATTTTGAACGTGCTTTGTCAGTTCTGGCAACTGTTGTGAGCCGCCCCTCCACGGATCGGATTATCGTCGATACGGGTTTGAAAGTGCTTGCTAAAGAGTTTGGTATTCCGCAACCTATTGGCGTAACGGGTGTAGAGATGACCGGACTCTCTGAAGAGCACGGAAAGATACAGGTATCCGATGAAAACGTCTCTCTCAGTCCGGGAGATAAACTCGAAATTTTGCCAACGCACTGTTGCACTACAGTGAACCTCCATGACAGATATTACGGCATTCGTAATGGTATTGTCGAATCTGTGTGGGAGATTGCAGCCAGAGGGAAAGCGCAATAATGATCACAACTAATGCGTTTGGAACGTTGACTTGCGGAGTTGTAAGCCATCTTGTCATAAAACATCAGAATTATACAGGAGAATTTCAATGCAGATACCAACGTTAACCTTCAAGCTATACACTGTCCGCAAATCCTATTACCTTTTCTTTCTGCTGGTTACAAGCCTTATCGTACTAACACAAGCATCTGTGGAAGGCTACATTGCAAAACGGTATACCGTCAGACAAATCGTTGCGGAAAGCACAAACGTTGTCTTCGGAACCGTCAGTGAGGTTAACACCGAACGAAAGACAGCAAAAATCAAGGTCGAAGAAAATCTCAAGGGCAAAAGTGAATTTCAAGAGATTAAGATGCGTTTTGATGTCTATAAAGGAGAAACTGACTACAGAAAAGAAATTATCCGTTTCCTGAGGGAAGGCGAACCGATTATAGTCTTCTATCTGAAAGCTGGTAGGCGCATTGACAGCATCGCACACACGCGAGGAAAATGGTTTCAAACCCAAGTCACAAGACCGAGAGATAAAGACTGGGGTTGGTGGCTGTTCACACACTTTGAGAAATATCTCAATAGAGACAAGGTGTCAAGGCGAGATTCAACACCGAATTTTCAAGATGAGTTACGTAGAATGCTCAGTGGAGATGCGCTTCAGCTTCTGTTACTGAAAACAGAACGGTATGAGTCGGAACCGCGTGCTATTGGTGAACTGGATGCCGTAGCAGATTTCGGTTTCGTTTATCATGCGACGACTGACCGGAACCTGCCGACCCTCGATGAAGCAGATATTCTGTGGCTCGGTTTTCGCGCGCTCTCTGAAGGCAGATACCGGCTTAACGACAAACAAGAACGACAGATTAGAGAATTCGTGAAGAACGGCGGTATTGTCATCGCTTCGGGACAGGATAGCGACGACGATCGTCCGTGTGGCAGCGGGTGGTTACCTGAACCGCTCAAGGGTGTGGAGAGCCCAACCCGAAACGATTTCAAAGTGACTTCCCAAGCAGGTGAACTTTTCAAGGCACCCAACCGCATCCGATCTGGGCAGCTCGCGCTCGATGACTCATGGCGGGGATGGAACGATAAATATCAGATACTGGCAACGACTAACAATGGAAAAGAGATTGTCGTCGCCAAACTCAGATATGGAAAAGGGATGTATCTCATCACGAATCTTCACAACCAAAGGAGCGCGCAAATCGCTAAAAATCGTCGGATGCTTGAGAACTTAGTGCATTTCGCTGTCGGATTTATGGAAGAATCCAAGTAACAGGGAAGGAGATGCAAATGAGAAAAGCAGCATTAAAAGGGCTGTCAGCCGTCAGCCGTCAGCAATCAGTAGTTAGCCGTCAGTTCCTAACCGCTGAGAGTGGAGCGCAGCGGAACGCCCCGAAAGCCGATAGCCCATCGAAAGCGAATACAAAGTTGCTGCTAACAGCAATCTTTTCTTTTGTTTTTCTTGCCTCAGCAAGCCCTGCCTACGCTGTTATTCCGCAGCTTCTCGGACCCCTGACGGCGTTGCTGAGTATCGTCCCGCAAATTCTTGCTTTCGTTGGGGTGGCACTGCTGACAGGACTCGTGTTTGCCAGAGATACAGTTAAAATGTTTTTTTACAAGTGCCGCGATTTTGCTGCTGCACATAAGGTTACTGCGACTATCTTCAGCGTCGTTATTCTGGTTGGGTTTGTTTGGGGAACTTACTTATTGATTGACACGGCACGAAATTGGACAACTCTCACCCCTGAAGCAAATGTCCAGAACACGAGTGCAGGAAACACAAGCGTTAGCAGAGCATGGTCAACTTTCCGAGGTGAAAAAAATCGGACAGGACACGTAGACGGACTTCCGGGACCAACACACGGCACACTGGCATGGGTGTTCAGGGACGAAGAGGCGATGGCGGTTGACTTCTCTTCCTCACCAGCAGTTGTCGGAAATCGGCTTTATATAGGTTCTTCACACGGTTCGATTTTCTCTCTCGGCGGTGCGACGTACTGCATTGATACGGAATCACAGAAGGTCGTCTGGCGGCATAGTTCGCGTATCCCAATTTTCTCGCCCCCTGCCGTTGCCGGCGGCAGAGTCTACATCGGGGAAGGCTACCATCAAGACAGCAATTGTCATCTCCGGTGTCTTGACGCAAACACTGGTGATCTTATCTGGTCCTTTGCAACAGCGAGTCACGTGGAGTCAACACCATTTATCAGTCAAGGGAAACTTTATTTTACAGCCGGTGGTGATGGTGTTTATTGCATTGATGCCTTAGAAGGTCAACAGATTTGGCACTACGGTGGGGTTCATGCTGACATGTCGCCCGTTGTGCATAAGGGAATAGTCTATTTCGGGACAGGCTATGATGGTTACCAGATTCTTGCGGTCAATGCAGAGACAGGCACTGAAGTTTGGTCAAAACAGATGCCTTATCCCGTGTGGGGAAGCCCGAGTGTATACGAAGATATCGTCTTTTTTGGACTCGGAAGAGGAAACTTCTCCGAGAGTGCCCCCATACCCGCGGGCAAAGTCGTCGCGCTTAACGTAGAAACAGGGGACACCGTATGGGAGCACGAAGCGGAAGACGCAGTTCTCACGGCGATCGCTGTTCAAGATGGCTATGTTATCTTTGGTTCGCGCGATGGATATGTCTATTGCCTTGGGGCAATGGACGGGGAACTTAACTGGAAAACGGATCTCGGTGGACCGGTTGTCTCCTCACCGGCTGTAACGCCGGAAGTCGTCTATGCGGCGACAAAAAATGGATATATCTACGCCCTCTCTGCTGGTAGCGGAGAGATGCAGTGGGAGTTTGATACGAGAACTGTCACACGAAATATAGAATTCTATTCATCACCTGCGGTTGCCAACGGATTGTTGTATATCGGAAGCAGCGACCGGTATATTTTTTGTTTGGGTGGTGATGTATCGGACAGAACTATTGGTAACCGCTAACAAGGAGAAAGAAAAATGAACAATAATGTAAAGCAAAGACAAATTTTGCCGCGTATGGGCAAAATTTGGATACTGACAACCGCATTCGCGCTGCTTACAAACATCACAGCAGATGCCCAGTGGCGCAGCAAAACACACGATGTCTATAATGCACTGGTAGGGATTGATGTCACAATTGACGGAGACCTTAACGAATGGGACGGTATGCTTGAAGCCGTCACAGGTACGGATGGGAAACCTTTTTGTGGGGTTGAATACTCTGGAAACGTTTTTGAAACACATAATGGTGGAAAATGGACGGGTCCCGATGATCACGAGACCTGCTTCATGATTACTTGGGATGCTAGTGCTGTCTATCTTGCGCTGATTGTCACCGATGATGAGCATGAGCACGCTGCCGCTCCTGCGTGGAACGGTGATGGTGCACAACTCGCCTTTGAAATGAGTGGCAAACGGACTGCTGGACATCAAATGTTCCTGTACAATATCGGCTTAGACGATAAAGGGAAGGACATTCTCCCAAACGCACTCAATGAAAATCCGGGGGGTGGCGGCATTGTCCCCGGCGATGATATCGCCGTTATCCGCGACGAAACAGAAAAGAAAACCTACTACGAACTCAGATTCACGGCGGAAGAGTTGCAAGTGAAAGGCAAAAAATTTAGCGATGGATTAGAGTTTGGTCTGGGTATTTGTGTCAACGATGGCGACAAAGGTGCTGGACAGGACGGACAGAAAGGCTGGAGTGGTTGGTATACTCACTCTATTGTCTTCGGAAAGAACTCGGAACATACGGGTTTAGTCGTTCTCACCAGTGAGGAACTCGCTGTCAAAGCCGCTGACAAGTTAACGACGACCTGGGGGAACTTGAAGGCGATTAGTGATTAGCGGTCAGCAGTCAGGTCGCCTGCTACGCAGGCTTTCAGCGGTCAGTAACACGTTGTAGCAATGACAAATGTTCATAACCGCCACAACGATCTTTTCGCTGACTACTGAAAGGTTTCGGAGAAACCGCCCTGACTGCTGATAGCCGCTTCCTAATGATCGTGATGGTCAGATTTGTGGTAGTGCAACCGAAGCAGGTCGACACCAAAATCGTCTGCGATGTGCCGCCACACAGAGTGAATGTGGTTTGCATTGTTCTGGGTGTTATCGTATTCCACAAAGAAGAACGGCCCGTGTAGCCTATAATAGTGCGGAGTCTTCGGTACTTCATCCCCTGCCCATGCGAAATGGATATCGCTGACGTTCCCTTCGCGGAGTTTGCGCCGCTCAATCTGAGCAATCTCATCAGGCAGCCGATCAATGTATTCGTGGACAAGTTCCATCAGCAGTTCTCGCTGCTGTGTCTCCATAGCTTCCGCGGCTAACCCCTCAACAGCCTCAAACTCAACTTTAGGGACATCGCGCGTTAAAATATCGGAGGGTGCGTCTGCATTGATAATGGTTTGTGCCTTCTGTGCATTATTTAGGCTTGTAAGGAGTTTACGTGCGATGTCCTCCTCAGCCGAAAGGACTCTGAGTCCTTTTTTCTGCCCTTGTGGCACTTCAGCCGGATTTGAGCCGAAGAAAGACGGGTTAGGAGAAACCAATTCACGATTGACAACAGTGAAGTTGAGAGAGACATGGTGTCCTTCAGCCCGCCATCCCCACGCGCCGTTCCCCGTCGGATCACCAAAGACCGTGAAGAAGTATAAGGATGGATCACGGACGAGCCGGGCTTCACCGGCAGCCCGTTCAATCTCACCGAGCGTTGTCTCTAAGTTAATAATAGCGCGGGCCTTCTGATAGCCTTTTGCACTCAAACCGCTCTCCATAAGCGCGAAGGCTGCTTCCTGTTGCTTCTCGTTTAACTCTTTGAGAGATACACCTTTGCGTTCCCACATCTCAATGGGGATGTAGTGCCAACGGAAGCGTTCGTTTCCATCAAACGGAAGTGCTGCTTGCTGACGTAGGGGTGGTGTGAGCGTATCCAGGAAGTTCCCTGCCGCTTGTGCCATCCGCGCCGCTGTCTCAGAAGCAGGAATGACCAAAGGTTTTAATTCAGAATCAGTATGCGTATGTGCCACAAAAAATACCTCCATATAGTAGTTAGTTATCAGCCGTCAGATGTCAGTTAAATACTGAAAATCAATAACTATTCTTCGTTTTATTTTAAACCAATAGTATTAGAAAATCAAGTCAAAAGCTGCTTGACAAATTAATCACTAATTTTGTAAACTTATTTACATCGTTTCCGTTTAAGGAAGCGATAGTTCAATTTTGTCCATTGTTTTGATACGGACAAAACTTCCAACCGATATCGAAAGTCGGGAATTATGGATAAGTTGATTGATGATGAAATGTTAGTTGCCCAGTTTCAAGCCGGTCGCCAAAACGCATTTGATGAGTTGATGAAGCGTTATAAATCGAAAATCTTCTCGTATCTCCTGCGCTCGGTAAGAAATTATGAAGACGCTGAAGATATTACTATCGAAGTCTTCTTCAAGGCGTATCGCGCGTTGGAGAATTGGCAGCCGAAAGCTAAATTCTCAACATGGCTTTACAAAATAGCCGCCAATCTTGTCATCGACTATCACCGTGCGAAAGCGCGTCACCCTGTCTATGCGTTAGAGGATCTGGAAATTCCAGAAGAGAATCTTGTAGCCACCGACCAATACAGCAATCCTGTAAAAGAAGTGGAAGAGAAGGAGCTCGGACGCATTATTCGTGAAGCCGTCGATCAACTCTCCCCGAAACAGAAAGCAGTATTTATTTTAAATCGATATGAAGGTCTCCAAATCAAAGAAGTTGCGGAAACCCTTAATATGGCAGAGGGTACAGTGAAAATCCATTTACACCGTGCGATGAAACGGTTGCAAACGCTGCTGCACCCACTCCGGGAAAACAACGAACTCTAAAGGAGGGAACATTTATGCCTAAGTGTAATAAGTCTGAAGGACAAGCTATTGATTATGCGTCTAAACTTTTGTCGAGTAAAGAAGCAGAATCGTTTGAACAGCATTTGAAGAAATGTTCAGACTGTAGCAAAGCGGTTGAGTCCTTCACTACCTTACTAAAATTGACGGATATGGCAGAGAACGAAGTAACTTTACCTGAAGCAGCACTTCAGGATATTGAGATGAATGTGTACAAACGTCTCGCCGCCTCACAAGAGGAATCCGCCCCTTCGCGTATTCGATCATTTTTATCCAACATTCAAGCCCTTTTTCAATGGCACAAAACCGCTGCCGCAAGCACTGCTCTGATCGCTTTGATTACTGCCGTTGTCTTAGTTGGCGAGTTCTGGCAGCCGAAAGTGGAGTTGCAATTAAGCGAATCAGAATCGGCTGATGCCCGGATTGAGCAATATCTTCAACAGGACATCCAGCGGAATTTGGAGGATGCTATGATTACATATCACCTCCGAAATGACGCGTGGGACACAGAAAGCCGCCTCCAACGGGTCCAAGAACAGGCACAAGGTACCGATTGGATGAAGCTGGCGCAAAGTTTAAAGGTCAACAACACAACTCAGGTAGCTGCCAAGGGATATTAGCAATGAATAGTTGTCGGTTATCAGTTATCAGTTGTCAGTTAAGAGGTCTTCCTGTAACAATTCACCGCCTCTTAGCGTACACCGAGCGGTGGAAGACTTTTACAAATTGTTCTTGTCCGAAGCCTGACAATAGACGGCTGAGAACCCTTATCTCACAGGTACTGCTAATAATGTTCTTCCTTCCGCTTGCAGCGGTTGCGCACTTTGAAGAAGTGCACGTCTTAATTGAAGCGGGAGAGTATACCCAAGCACTTCATAAACTCGAAGCCCTTGCAGAATCTACCAAGGATATTGCGGTAAAAAGTTGGTGCTACTATCAGATTGGCGAAATCTACTACAACTACACGCATCAATACAATCACGCAGCTGCGGCTTATGACAAAATTCTGCAGTTTGAAAAAAATGGTCTCACTCCTGAAGAGCTCTTTCTGGCTATCATTAAGAAAGGGGATGTCTACAGTCGCATGGGTAACTACCAGGATGCGATTCAGACCTACGACAGGCTAATCAAACTCGCGCCAGCCTCCCACTTCGTGCATAAAACGGGTTTACAAAAGATTCGGGATATTAACACGGCACTCGCTGATCTCAGGGAGCAGCAGCGTGTAATGATTCAGCACCGTGGCACGCCGCTTGCTGCCGTTGCCCAGTTCCAGATAGCCGAACTTTACCGGAACCAGTCGCAACTCAATCAACCTTCAAAAGCAATTGTCAAGTACGAGGAACTGTTAGCAGCGCACCCAGATACCGTCATGGCACCAGAAGCGAGATGGCGTATTGCGCATTTAAGGCATACCGTTCTCAACCAATCTGGCTTAGCGATTGCGACCTACAGAAAGGTTGTGAACGATTATCCCACGAGCAATTTCGCAGCGGAAGCACTCTATCAGATTGCAAATATCCACCGGACTACTGAAAAATACTCACTGGCAATCCCTGTGTTTGAGAAACTCAAACAGAAATATCCGAACTTCTGGAATATGCACGCTGTCATCTATTGGACAGGGGTTTGCCACGAAAAAGCCTTGAACTATCCGAAAGCGATAGCGGCTTTTGAAACATTCCTTCATGCGTATCTGCCACAACTCGACCCCGCATATTTAGGACAGATTTCAATGCACGATAAGAGTGTGTCTGAAGTGAGAACCCAAATTCATAGGAAAATCGAGAATCTTGCAGAACAGATGTCGGAAACGGAATTAGAACGGTTGGACAAAGCACGGGCGGATAGAGATTTTAATGAGGCATTAAGCATCGTCCGAAACCTCGTTGCCACCGTACCGCATACACCCCAAGCAAAACTGGCATCCGAACAACTTTCGACACTCCAACACCTTGCAGCCATTGAAAATCTGCGCGAGCAGCTCCATAACAACGCCTTACCACCTATTGAGGCGGCACGGGCGCAATTGCAAATCGGGACCATCTATGAGCGACAGTTACAAGACTACCCGAAGGCAACTGAGGCATATCATACGGTAGCGAAGCATTATCCCGATTTAACATACGCCGCCGAAGCCCTCTATCGTAGTGGGCTTCTTTACGCTGAACGCCTCTCTAATCCTAACGAGGCACTTGAGACTTATAAAAGGGTTATTGCATCATATCCGGATACCTTGCAAGCGATGATGGCAAATTTCCAGTTGGGCGAGCTGTACAGAAAACTGAACCGCTATAGCGAGGCACTACAAGCCTATAAAACTACTATAGGTTATCCAGAACGTGATAGGTATCTTGCGGGTGGACACAAGGATAGTTTCTCGGATAGAGCACAGTTTCGGATCGGACGCGTCCATTACGACGATGGACGTTACAATGAGGCACGTTTCGCTTTTGAAGAGTTCATTCAGAACCGTACTGAATCTCCACGTCTCGCCGCTGCTTACATCTATCTCGCTGCTATAAATGAGAAGCACGATCAAAAAGCACAGGCAGCCTATTTTTACGAAAGGGCGGAAGACACACTCACCGACAACCCTGTCCAAATGACAGCACTCATAGAAGAAGCCAGTACGCTTGGCAACCTTCAAGCCACCGATCCAGACACAGTCATGCGTTTTCTTAAAGAACACCCAAAACGGCTGAAATAGTTATCCGTAAAGGCATTGTTGTATTTGAGACGACTACGGTTGCTGCTTCAAATCACTCCAGGTTGTCGTAAGTTTGCCCCTTGCAGAAACATGACCCCGCAATCGAACCGTTGCTAACTGCCTATGTGCGCCTGAGAACGACACCTCCTCCAAACGGTAATAATACACAACATTCGGCTTTGCAGTCGTATCTGTCCAGGTATAGGTATGACGTTCGCTCGTCGTGCCGTGCCCCGCAATCCGTTTGGGAGTGATTTTCACAAAGGGCCCTTGACGTATCTGACTCCGTAGGATATTGAAGCCTGCGTTGTCTTTCTCCGATGCCGTCGTCCACTTGATGACCACCCCCGTATCAACATGTTCCGCACGAAAACTCGATAACACCACTGGCAGCGGCCCCCCACCTCTGTGTCCCGGATTGCCGATGTCTGTCTCCTGACCGTAATACCACATCACATCTAAGGGCAGGTTCACCGCTGATACCCAATTGGATGCGACTTTGCCATCCAGCGGGATACCCGTCACGTGATAATACCGACGCAGCAGGGATGCCCGAGCCCCCTCTGCTGTTTCAACAACCGGCAGTTCCCACATCGGGGCATCCCTCGTCTGCGGATCGCCGTCCAGATTCCCAATGACATCACTCCGCGAACCCGCCGGATCCCGCAAACGCAAGAAGAACCCCTGCTCTCCCAGAACCGTGTTACTACCCCTGTTTCTCTGAAAGACATTCTGATGCTGACGCAATAGGTTGTAGATAGACGCTGTCGGCATACTCTGAGAGTGGGGCCCCGCTGCCGTCACGAGGAGTGCCGTCTCATTCGGACGCAGAATCAAGTCATTCAAGGTGATAACTGTATGCCAATGTTCACCATTTCCCGTGAGTGCCTCTATTTCAAGACTCCATCCTTTCAAGTTTACAATTTCCGTGTCAGCAGCGTTGTAAAGCTCTATCCACTGCGGCACGGAACGCACGGCACGGCGGCCGACTTTTGACGGAAACATCAACTCGCTAAAACTGACTTGATCGCCACGCAACCGGAGGGCTTCATTGACATATCCGGGATTGCCGATGTCTGTCTCTTGACCGTAATATGTTCGGACCCGCAACGGCTTTTCAGACGCAGGCACCCACGATGCGGAGGCTGTCCCGTCGAACGCCTGACCGAGCTTATCATATTGACGCAGCAGCGAAGTTCGCACCCCGTCTGCAGTTTTACCAGCACCGAGTTCCCACCTCGGCGTATCTCGCGTCCGTTTATCCCCGTCAAGGTTCCCCATCGTGTCACTCACTCTACCATCAGGGGTCAACAACTTCAAGGAGAAACCTTTCAGACCTATCACCCTATTTCGGTGTGTGCCATCTCTGAACGTCGCCCCGTGATGCATCAAGAGATTGTAGAGACGCGCTTTGGGCATCGACCGAGAGGCAAGCCCGTGCTGCGTCACGAGCAGCGCGACTTGGTTCGGAGGGATCCTGAGATCCTTCAACTGAAGCCTGATATGTCTGTGTGCACCGGTTTCATCTTGTGCCTCTATTTCAAGATGCCACCCTCTCAAGTTTACCGGCTCCGTCTGAGAAGCATTGCGGAGTTCTATCCATTGTGGCAGCGAATGGAGTCCACCGCGCGCGGCGAACAGAAACTCGCTAAAACTCACAGATGGGTACGGGGACAAGAGGTCTTCGTTTGTCAGTCCCGGTGTGCCAATATCGGCACTTCTGCCCCAATACGTCTGGACCGGCAATGGGATTTCAGATGTAGAGCCCCAACTCGCTGATGTTTTACCATCCAGGGGTATCCGCATCACACGCTCATACCGCCGCTGCAGCGATACCCGTTCCCCATCTGCAGTTTTGCCGGGAGGCAACACCCACGCCGGTGTGTCGCGTGTCTCAGCAGCACCATCCAGATTCCCAGCAATGTCTTGGACGCGTCCATCGGCATCATATAACTTTAAGAAGAACCCGTGCTGCCCGAAGACTTTGTTCCGGTGCTGGTGGTTGTGCTGATCGAAGCTATTTCCGTGATGAAGGTAAAGATTGTAGACGCGCCCCATGGGGATATCGCGAGAATGCGGCGCATTCCATGTCACCAGCAGGGCGGATTCCTTCGGTGGAATGATCAAACGTCTCAGCCTAATAAACGCATGCCGTCGATCGTCATTGGCATCAAGGGACTCTATTTTCAGCCGCCATCCGTTCAAATCTACACTTTCCGTCTCCGAGATGTTGTAAAGTTCTATCCACTGCGGGAGCGAATGCAGCCCTCCCCGTGAAGTTAACATCAACTCGCTAAAATGCACGCGATGCAACGGTGGAAACGGACCGCCTTGATCTTTATGTCCCGGATTCCCGATGTCTGTCTCGTATCCGTAATAGGTGATGAACTCCAAACGCACGTCCGCCGCCCGGTAGCAGTTTTCAAGGAGCTTTCCATCGAGTGGCGTGTCTTCCTTGGGATCATACCGACGCAAGAGTGATGTCCGGGCACCATACGCCGTGCTGCCATCCAGCAGTGCAAAAGCCGGTGCATCTTCTGTCTTTTTATTCCCATCGAGATTCCCAAACGTATCACTCACCTGTCCCGATGGATCGGACAATTGGAGACAGAAAGCTGTTTGACCGAGGAAGTTGTTCGGATCCTCGGTGTCCTTAAAAAGACGTGGGTGATGCGTGGAAAGGACACAGATGCTTTCTTGGGGAAGATTTACAGAGGTGGGCCCCTCCGATGTCACAATGAGACCAACCTGCTGCGGTGGGATCACCAAATCTTTGAGAGTGAGGTCGGTGTATTGATAGGCACCGGTATCGTCTTGCCGTTCTATTTCAAAGTGCCATCCATATAAGTTGACAGTAGCTGTCTCAGAGGCGTTGTAAAGTTCTATCCACTGCGGGAAGCGATCGCGCCCACCCCCCGGAGCGAACATCAACTCGCTGAAACTGATCTGTCCCGGGAAGGATAATCTACTCAAAGTTCCGCCGCCACCCCCTCCTCCCCCTGAAGGCACCGGCGGTGGCACTGTGATGTCGGCGGTCGCAGTGAACGTCACGCGCAGTTCCGCGTGCTCGATTTCACCCGGGGTCGGTGCGTTGGCGGGAACAACCGCTTCCACAGTGTGCGTTTCCCCATCCTCTCCAAGGGTAACGGGAACGCGCGCCAACCCATCGTCTCCGGTCAGCACTGGCCCGCGTGTTTCGCTGGTACCATCAGGCGCGGTAACGATGAAGGTAACAGGGACCTCGGAGAATTTCCTATTGTTGGGGATTCCACCTGGCGTACGGGGTGTCCAAGGGAAGCCTCGGGGCAGAGGGTCATGTGTATTAACGGCACGCACGGCAAACGTGTAGGAGATTTTGGGGTGGCCTCTCCAAGATTCCTCCGTCGGAAATTCTCTCTCGAGTGTAGGCGTAGATCCCTGCTGATATGGAAGATACCGAGCCCTTCCTAAGAGTGCGGGTATATCCGCGTAGTGGGACTCATAATCCAACCCATAGTTGTATAGCAAGACAATTTCGGAGGAACTGTTTATGAGCCTCCCTGCGTTCATGAGGTCCACCAAAGGGGTGAGATCCTTCAGATTGAAATACAAGTTCTCCCTGTTTCGCCCCATGAATCTTAGATCCAGAGAGGACAGGAACACGTTTTCTGGGAACCTGCCTAATACGGATAGGTCCGTGATATCGGTGTTTGAAATGATTAACTTACCCGCAGGAATAATAGCATCGAGGACTTGTATTGGACTATCGAAATTTACGAAAGAGGGTAGCAGGGCAGAGAAACTTTCATCAGTGATAGGAGTACCGGTGAGGGCCAAATTTGCCAAATTTATTAACTTCGATAGGGGTGAGATATCCGAGATCTTACTGTTTGATGAAAGAACAAGCTGTCTCAATTCTGTGAGACTTTGGATCGGTGTTAGGTTCGTGATGTCATTATCGGTAAGAGTGAGGGACCTCAATTTTGTTAACGTCGATAGGGGCGAGAGATCTGTTATGTCATGAGTCCTGTTAAGTGATAAGTATATTAATTCTGTTAACGTCGATAGGGGCGAGATGTTTGTAATTCGATATCCTTGAAGAGAGAGGAATTCCAATTTCGTTAGACCTGTTAAGGGGCTCAGATCCAAACTGCTGCGTGTTGAGTCCCTTGCAGTCTGCCTGCGGAATAACAGCAGATAAGTGAGTTCGGTTGCATACTCTAAACCCGTTAGCGCAATTAGGTCAACGTTCTGGTCGAGTGTGAGACGTGTTAGTCCACTCATCTCTTGTTCGGTGATGGTGTCTCCCGGATTCTTGTTGAGTAAGAATTCGATGCGGGCCCGGAGCGTCGGGTCCGGAATGCTCACGGGATCACTTGGGGCCCCGAAGACTGCAAGGGGGTATATGAGAAAAAGAATTAGGCAAATACAGTAAAAGAATTTTCGAAAGGGTCGGACAATTGATGTACCGTTCTGTCCGACATTTAACAGGTGGTGAGAACTGTCTGTCGAAATACTTAACTTATAATAATCTGGGGGGGGGGTAGTAGTAGTGACCTTAACTGACGAGATACCCATAACATACGAAACTCCCGGGAAGTACGCGCCATGCAAACTGAATTTTGAGATGTGAGGTTCATAGTATAATTTCTTACCATCACCAAGCTGCTACTCTTATTCAAGGCGCGGTTTAAGACGCGCTGCTGTTTGTAACGCATCCTCAATTGCATAGTTACAGGATTTACGCAGAATTACGGAATTTTGCTATTTGTCACGCGATCGGTGCGGTTAGGGGATTTGGTCTGGGAATAGACTAAATCCATTCCCTATATTACATTTCCATTCCTTGTATTACATTCTGCACCTACCCTGGAATTGCGTAAATCGTAGTTACAACTTGATCCGATAAATATTGACCTCCACACCGGGATGTGATAGAATCAATTGCGGCTTAACCCGAAATAATATGTGATTACACTGGCTTCGCCTATAATTACTATATCACATTTCACTTACAAAATCAAGTGTTTTTTGTAGTTTTTCCTCTCTATGCTGAAGCATGGAGATTCCAAAACTGAAGATTAATGTTGAAAAGTTCATGGGAGAAAAGAAATGAGACGTTTTGGAACCGAAGGTCGCTTGTATCTTGAGGATAACTATGTTGCTCCCCGCACAGAAGAGACTGCCGACTTCATTGACCGTATCAAACAGGGCAAATACATCGTCCTTTTCGCGCCGCGACAGACAGGCAAAACCACTTTTTTCCGGCTTGCACTTGACACCCTCACAACTGAAGATTTAACCTATTTCCCAATCCAGTTGAACTTCGAGGAGTACGAAGAACTCACACCCGTAGATTTTTATGGAGCTCTCTCTGAAGATATTTGTGATGAAGTCGAGGTTATCTTTCAGCGGCGTAGGTCGGTGCCTTCTGAAGCACTTACGCAATTTTTGCAGGGGACTCAGATAACCGATCATGTCGCGATGAGAAGGTTCTTTACCCAACTGGCGCGCCTTCTTGAGGAACACTTTGGAATTAGGCAGAAAGTTGTCCTGATCATTGATGAATTTGATGCGATTCCACAAGACGCTGTCAAAGGATTCCTGCGTTCCTTACGCCGTGTCTATCTTTCCGGTAGAACGCGCTGTCCACATAGCGTCGGCATCGTCGGCATCAAGAATATCATTCAACTCAACTACGATAGATCTATTTCACCCTTCAACATCCAGCAGGAGTTCCATTTACCCAACTTCACCCTTGAACAGGTGCAAGAACTTTTTGCGCAGTATACCGAGGAAGTTGGTCAAGTTTTCGCACCCGAGGCCATAACCGCTATTCACAAACAGACAGCTGGACAACCGGTGCTTGTGAGTCGATTCGGACAGATCCTTACTGAAGAACTGGACATCCCGAAAACTGAATCGATTACGATGGAACACTTCACAACGGCACACGCGCAGTTGTTACAAGAACGGAACACGAACATCGAGCATCTAACAACTAATGTTCAAAGGGATCCGCGTTTTGAACGACTGCTTATGCGTATTATGGAACGCGACGAAGGGGTCCCTTTCAACCCACGCAATAACATAATAGATGAACTGGCAACTTATGGGGTCATTAAGAAGGGTTCTGATGGTATGTGTGAGATTCTCAATCCGATTTATCTGTATTGCATCCTGGAAGTCTTCAAACCACTCGTGAACGGATTAGAGCAGGAATACCTGCCTAAAGACGGAGGCTCGGATTTCAGGGACTATCTCACACCTACTGGAGAGATTGAGATGGTGGCATTGCTGGATAACTTCAGGGATTTTATTGTACGTGCTGGGTTCAGAATCCTACAGGTGCCAGAGACCCCGCAAGAGTCTGTGGATAGACATCTGCTGCTTGCTTACCTCGATGCGTTTGTCAGGCGTATTGGGGGTATGATGCACATTGAAGCGCAAACGGGACGCGGTAGGATGGACATCCTTATCACGCATAATAGGCAGAAATACATCGTTGAGACGAAGGTATGGCGAGGTGAGAGTCGTTATCAAGCGGGTAAACAGCAGCTTGCTGCTTATCTCAAATCGGAGGGAGTCGCCGAAGGATATTATGTTGTTTTTGATCATCGAAAAGAGGCGGAACCGCGCGTGGAAACAGAGACGTTAGCAGGAGAGCTGACGATTCGGAGTTACGTCATTCCTGTAATTCAAGAAATGCCTTCATTGGAGGGAGGCACAGCCTAACAGGAAACTATGCTACAATAGAGGCACAACCTAAAAGGTTATGCTACAGAAGATATACGCAGCACAGCCTAACAGGAAACTATGCTACAATAGAGGCACAACCTAAAAGGTTATGCTACAGAAGATATACGCAGCACAGCCTAACAGGCTATGCTGCAACTGGATCTAACGCGACGAGATAAGGTGTTGCCCCCGTTATACGCTTATGCGACTCCGAGAGTTTTTCGAGGGCTGCAGCCGTGTATACCTGAATGTCGTGGAGGTTCGGAAAATCATATACCAATTCTCCATTCTGGATAATCGGAATTAGCAGTGGTTGTCCCTCGGAGACTTCCTCATCCCAAAGCGTCACACGGTCTTTTACATAATTCCCGTCAGCATCGGTTATGCGGTAAACCTGTTTCTTCCCGGGCACAGTGGCTTTAGAGGGTTCATCAAGCGACTGTTTCCCGACAGGTTTGCCACCACTTTCGACTAACTTATAGACCCCGCCCAAGGCAGACGGAGCCCCTTCATCTGTGAGTGAATTGAAATTAGCACCCGTCGCGAGCCGAGTGCCTACCCCGAAACTATCCAAGGGTGCCCCATTTTCGAGCAAAGTGTCTATCTGGAACTCATCCAGTTCATGGCTGGCAATGATCTGGACGTAATCGAGTCCGTGGGCATCAAGGATGCGACGGACTTTCTTGCTGAGTGTTAAAAGATTGCCACTATCCAATCGGACTGCGCGTAACTTTGTTCCAGATGCCTCCATCTCTTTTGCGACGATGCAAGCGTTTCGCGCTCCTTGAATCGTGTCATACGTATCAATTAGAAGTGTTGTGCTGTTTGGAAAGGCTGTCGCGTAATCTCGGAAGGCTTCTAACTCGGTAGGACGCTCAGAAATGAATTTATGTGCCATCGTGCCGACGTAGGGAATATCGAAATAGTGTCCTGCGAGTACCAATGATGTTCCCTTAGCACCTCCGATGAAGGAAGCACGGGCAGCCAAAATACCGGCATCCCTGCCGTGTGCCCGCCGCGCACCGAAATCAAAAACCTGTCTACCTCGCGCTGCTTGCACAATCCGCGATGCCTTCGTCGCAATTAATGTTTGGAAGTTCATAACGCAGAGCAGATAGGTTTCAAAAAGTTGGACATCTCTGGAGCGTCCTGTGACGTTGATAATCGGTTCATTCGGAAAAACGGGGGTGCCTTCGGGAACTGCAAAAACGGAACCGTCAAAACGAAAGTCTTTGAGCGAAGCGAGGTAGTCGGCACGTAGGTTGCCACGCTGTGCTAACCAGTCGAGCGTAGCATCGGTGAAGCGTAAATTTAAGATATAGTGGACCACCTGCTCCAGCCCGGCAGCGATGAGATATTGTCCCTGTGGGATTTTACGGACGTAGTAGTTCGCTGTAATAATGGCGTCGTTTTGTGCGTTGAAATCCGCCTGTCCCATTGTGAGTTGATAGTAATCAACAAAAAGGGACATGTTATCCTCTGTGAGCAAAGCGGATCTCGGCGGAGAAGAATGGAAGCGTGGAAGAATGGATTTCATAGGTCCTCTCCCTCAGTGAGAATGAGTCTCTGGTTGACAGAAAGGTTCCTATGTGTATCTACCTGACCGGAGGGCCAGATGATTTCAAGCGTATCAACTTTTGTGTGCGTTTCGAGACCGATTTCAAGGGGTAGACTATTGGTTGAACCGAACCCACACCCTCCGCTGACCTCTCTATAGATTGTGCTATCGCCGAGGTTCAAGGTCACTTTAGCACCAATACCGTCCCGATTACTTTTCACACCGACGAGTTTTAGGGTAAGATAGTTGTTTCCAGTACCAGCATTCTGGTAAAAGAGATTGTGCCACTGGTCTCCGATAAATGCCCCGCCAACAGGTACATAAATATCAACATCCCCATCAGCGTCGGCATCTCCGAAAGTCACACCGTGTCCTTTTCCGATGTTGCCTAAACCCAAAGCGACAGTTGCATCCGTAAAAGTGCCATCCCCGTTGTTTTGGAAGAGCGCGTCGCGTTCAAGTCGTCCCATTTGCGGTGCCCCCGTGGCGAGATAGATATCAACATAGCCGTCGCTATTGATGTCCCCGAAATTTGCTCCCATCGCGCCATAGGCGTGGTACAGACCGGATTTCTTTGTGACATCCGTAAAGGTGCCATCGCCATTGTTCCGATAGAGCACCTGTCGGTCGCTATCGTGTGTAGCACTCCCTGTAATTTGCCCTGCAATGAAGGATTGAAACGATCCTGAATTGGAGATGAAAAGGTCGAGATCGGCATCGTTATCCACGTCTAAAAAGAAGGTAACAAATGCATCCGTAACAGCGAGACTCATGCCAGCCGCCGCCGTTACATCCGTGAACGTGCCGTCCCCGTTGTTCCGATAGAGAACGTTAGATTGTCCGTAATTAACGACGTGTAGATCGATGTACCCGTCTTTATCGTAATCACCCCAAGCGGTTCCGAGGGAGTTCCCCGTGTTCGCTACACCTGCTGTCTCCGCAGTATTGGTGAAAGTGCCATCACCATTGTTCCGATACAAAACATTCGCGGCACCGTCCCCGATAACTCCATTTGCAATGTAGAGGTCGATGTATCCGTCGTTGTCATAATCCGCCCACGCGGCACAGAAACTGCTTTGTGGGTCGGCGACACCTGCGGTGTGCGTTACATCGGTAAACGTACCGTCTCCGTTGTTATGATAAAGTGTGTTTTCCGCTGCCCCCGACCAACCGCCACGCGTGATGTAGAGATCTGGGTAACCGTCGTTATTGTAATCGGCAAAGAGCGAACCCCAACCGCCTCTCGGATCGGCAACGCCTGCTTGTTCTGCTACGTTTGTGAAAGTCCCATCCCCATTATTGCGATAAAGGACGTGCGGTTGATACGTCCCGACGGCGACGATATCCAAATCTCCGTCATTGTCGTAGTCTCCCCAAGCACTGCCGCGCCCGCCATCGACCTTGTCCATTTTTAAGTCGGGGGCAATATTGGTGAACTGGCTCTGTAGGGGCGAGGTAACCTCGCCCCTACGTGCTACTTGAATCTTAAATTCCGCTGGCAGATCCTCGGGGTAGCCGCCGAGTTGACTGTATGCTGTCCATAAATTCCATAAGGTTTCAGGATCGCGGGGTTTGAGACGGAGCGACTCTTTGAAATTCGCAACGGCTTTTTCAGGATCACCGTGTCGGAGATGATAGACACCGAGATAGTAATAGGCACCGGAGTGGCGACGGTAATTTTGGATGATATTCTCAAACCTTTCGGCTGCTTTGTCCGCCTCCCCGAGCCGGAATTCGGCTAAACCGAGTTGTAGCATCGCCTCAAGGTTATTCGGTTCAAGTTCCAGTACTTTTTCAAATTGACGCTTAGACGCTGAGAGGTCGGGGACGAGCATTTGTTGCGGGGCACCTAAGAAATAGCCCAACCTAATGCGTGCATCTGTATCGTCGGGATTCACCTCCAGCGCGTTGGTAAGTGCGGCAGTGGAATCAGAAAAGCGTTGTTGATAACTGAAAACCTGTGCTAACGTCAAATATGCCCTTGATAACTTATCCTGTGCCCTTGGTATCTGCTTCAGAAGTCCTATTAACATTTGTAATTCTACCTCAGCGGCGGTAAACTTCTGCTGTCTGATGTAGGTCCGTGCCAACTGCATACGTGCATCGTGGGTGTTGGGATCCATCTGTAAACACGCCCGAAATGCTTTTTCGGCTTCAGCGAAGTCGCGCCTGTCTAAAGCATCAATACCGCGCTGATAGTGTGCCGCCAATTGCGGATCCATCTTATCTGGTGGTGTATCCAGATCGCAACCGGCGATGATGAGAAGAATCAGAAAAATAAGACTTCTCGTAATGGGTATTAATAGAGGGATTCCAGCATATTCATAAGTTGGGTTGTGATTCATATATTGCTCCCTATACGCTTAGCTGGACAGATATGGGGACCGACACGATAAAATTAGTCAGGACTTACGCAATTTTGACCGTAGGGCACTCTGTTAGATAGCGTTCACTGAAAAACACAGACGTTTTGGTGGCACAACCTAACAGGTTATGCTACAAAAGAGCATCATGTGTAAGTCCTATTAGTTATCCATCTCCGTAAAGTTCTGTTCCCCGAGACGCGCCGTGATTTCTGGAAACTCCCGCTCGTTAAATACAAGCTGAAAGATACCTTCGCGTGTTGTTCCTTCACGGACACACATGGTACCGACGTTATTGAATGTATCTTCAAGAGTCTTCAAGACCTTTTTCTTATATTCGGTATCAAGGTTGCCGCCAAGATGCTCACCCTTTGTCTCGAAAATCAGGACGCGTGTTACGTCACCAAATTCACTCGTCATTGCAACGAAATCCGGGTAGATACGTCCCTGTTTCCAACCCTGCACGTAATACTCACCGCGTTGACGAACAGCGATTCGATGCCACCATTGTAGTGCGCGCCGTTCATCAAGATAATAGGCAAATTTCTTTTCAAATTCGTTATCAAAATGTTGTTCAAACACGGGTTCAAAGAGGCTGAGTTGAACAGGGTTCCCATACCTTGTGAGCGGTCTATCGTTGGCTCTGACCTCTATTTCATACTGGTCTCGGAGTTTATAATTCGGCTCTCCTGTCTCTAAGTCAAATTTGATTTCACCTTTCTCTAATTTTTTACGAAAGATCTGCTCTGCTTGCTGTTCGACTTCACGCTTTACATGCTCCCGCAGGGCATGGACGAGATAAGAACGCCTATCGTAAATATCTTCTTCGGTTTCGCCGTTTTGTCTAAGGCTTTCGCGCATCTGCGCTGCAATACGAGCCGCTCGCCAGGGATTCGGCAAAAGGTCTGAAAGACGGCGCGCAAAATCGGAGATGCCGACTGTTTTGTCAATATAGGGTTCCTGATCGGGATGGTAGACAGGCGGTGCGTCTCCAACGTCAACGGCTGCAGATTGCCATATCATCGTATCGGGTGCAGAAGCCTTCAGATCGGGTGCTTGAATTGCTGCCCACTTTATATGGGGTAGAATATGAGATTGATAATTGAGTTGAATCCACTCGTCCCCATTCTTATGGAGCACCATCGGCAAATAGATCTCCTGACCTCGAAATCGCGCTCGGCGTTTCACGGTTTGTGTGCGTAAATCGAGGAGTTCCTGTGTATCTGCAGCACCAATGACCTCATCGCCTAAACCGGTGAGACCTTCGGATTCTAAACCTTTCTTGACTTGCTCGACGGCGACAGCGACATCTGTGTTATTGCAATAGACATAACATTGATCCAATGCTTTTCGTCCGGTGAGTTGGGCATGCGGTTGCCGCATCACACGTCCTACAAGTTGTGTGATTGCTTTTTGCGCTTGTGTATTGTCCAACATGACCAAGAGGTAAGCGAAGGGGCAATCCCATCCTTCCATGAGTGCGGCTTTTGTGATGATCCAACGGACCTGGGACATTTTAGAAAGCAGATCTTCGTCTTGAAGTTCATCATTTTCGGCGGATTTGACGCGGATCGCCTCCGGTGGTATACCTAAGCGTGTAAGATAGGCGCGCGCGTCTTCGGCATGGATACGCTCACCATCTTGCTGATCCTTGCCTGTCCGCTCGACTCGGACAACGGCGATGGGTCGGATATATCGGTTGGTGGTGTTTTCAAGTGCCTCTGCTTCTTTATTGAGTTGTTCAAGTTCGTCAACTGCCTGCTGCAAAGTGTATTGCCAATCGTCCCGCCAAGAAGTCGTTTCCGCATTTTTCCTGAAATTGGATTTCACTTGTACGGGTAACTTAATCATCTCCTCCTGTTTTAGGGCGGTTCCGTCAATATCAACGAGTAGATTGCTGATGCCACGGTTGGGTGTAGCAGAGAGTTCTATTATCATTTGGGGATCGAGGCGGTTGATAGAGCGGGCAAATTCTTCGTTTGCTTTCTGTCTTTTCGCGCCATACGCTTTATGTGCTTCGTCTAAAACAATAATAGGACGGAGCATTTTAAACACATTAAACAAACTCTGTTTAACGACTCCACCTTCCGCTTCACTTTTACACTCCAGATCGGGATATTCATTTCGCATGCGAGTGTCGCCGAAAATGTCGTCACTGTCGGGGAAAAAACTGGGATATTTTCCGGTGTCTTTGAACATCCGGAGGAATTCCTTGCCTTTTTGTCGATTCGCCGCTGGCAACATCAGCAGCATAACACAGAGGTAATTGGCAATATCGTCTCTATTGAAAGGGTCATCCTTTTCGAGCATTTTGACTTTACCGGCACTGGCGCGCTCCAACATTTTACGGTAAGGGTGTTCTTTGTCCCATAAAGCTTTTTTGGTTTGTGCATAGATTGCTCTCGTCGGCACAATCCATAGTGTTAGCCCACGTTGCCGATGGAGACGTTCCAAAGCGGATGCTGCGAGCAGGGTTTTCCCGCCACCCGTTGGGACTTTAAAACAGATATGTGGAATGGGACGTTTTGCGTCGTCGGTGCGTGTAACGTAGTCGCCGGCAGTTGGGGCAACGCCGTCGTTCTGTTTCAAATTCTGCCATGCATTTTGGGGGTAATTATGCAACTCGGCGGGAATACTATCAACACCTGCTTGTTTCAGTGCCTCTATAGCGGTTTTTGAAGTATTTTCAGCCTCAGATAGTGCCTCTAACCAGCGGGTGAAAGCGTCCAATGCGTTCTGTTGATATACTTTTAATTCCATTATAATTCCACCTCTTTATCTTTCCTGCAGGACATAAGGGAGTTGACAAAATACGATTCCCATCTTTGTGAGTTCACGCTGCCCGATGTAATTGCCTGCAGCGTAAACAATCGCTTTTTTACCGTTTTGACGACTGGCATCTCGGATGTGTTCGGCGTGCTCCTGTGTTAGCAGTGCCTCGTCGCTGGATAAGAATTCAAGATCGGGTTGGTAGTGCAAGTAGTAGTCGTTTTTGCCATCCGAATAAAAAAGCCCGTCACCGTTTTTCTGATCGAGTTTCTCCTCTCCAACAGAAACGCCAGCAGCAGTAAACAACAAATGGGCAGCGAGAACTGAATACGGTGGCAAAGATTCTCCGGTGAGCATCGTTTCTATTGCAATAGGTTCACCGAGCGTGCAGTAGGTGAAAGAGCCGCCGAGACCTTCCTTCAACGTTTTATCTTTAGCGTTCTCAACGCCGTTTATGACGCGCCGAACGCGTTCGGCTGTGATAGTGTCTGCATAGTCTTCGCATTCAATGAGGATAAACTTCCGGTTGCCGCCATCTTCTTTGTTCAAGGCGAGGACGGCATGAGCAGTTGTTCCACTACCAGCGAAAGAGTCCAAAATGAGGTCATTAGGTTGCGTCCCAATTTGTAAGATACGTTTTAGTAAAGTGTGTGGTTTAGGATTTGGGAAAGCAACTCCAATTTTATTGAGTCCTTGCGTTGCACTCTGTGTATGTCCTACATCTTCGTGTAGCCATACAGTTAAAGGTGTAATACCTTGTTTTACCTCCGATAGAAATCGCTTTACACGAGGGACATTATTGCCCTCTTCACCAAACCATATCCGATTATCATTCACTAATTCATCAAATTTTTCTCTACCACACCGCCAACATCTACTTTGCGGAGGGTTCACAACTCGGCCTGATGGAGTGGTAATGGGATAGTCATATTCTTCTTGATAGGTTTTAACATCTAATCCACTAGAGCTCCAAGGGCCCCGTGGATCATTGTCGGGGTTAGAATATCGCTTGTCATGTTTCTCAGTCCTCGGCAGCAGAACGGGTCTCCATATATCTTTGTTCTTTGCGTAACATAAAACAAAATCGTGATTATCGGAAAAATATTTAGCGTCATTTTGCGGGCTAAATTTTTTCTGCCAAATTATGTTAGTTACAAAATTTTCCGCTCCAAAAATCTCATCCATCAACATCCGCAAACGATGCTGTTCGTGATCATCAATAGATATAAAAATAGCACCGTTTTCAGCAAGCAGCTCCTTTAGCAGATGCAACCGGGGCCACATCATGCAGAGCCACTTGTCATGCCGTTCCATATCTTCGTTGTCGACCCAACTATGCTCCTTAAACCATTCTTGCATGGGTGGATTGCTTACGTCGTCCTTGTATATCCAATTCTTATTGCCGGTGTTGTAGGGTGGGTCTATATAGATACACTTGACGCGATTCGCGTAGCGGGAGAGTAACGCTTTGAGAGCATGTAGGTTATCGCCGTGAATGATGAGGTTATCTTCTTCACCGGATGGATTACAGGATCGGCTTTCGTCGGGTTCAAGGGGGCGATACGGGACGGAGAGATGGTGGGCGTAGATGTGGTGTTTTCCTTTGAAATCGAGTGTAGGCATGTTGCAAGTTCTCCTTAACACCAGTTTGATAAAAGTGACATGTCCGGTTTCGCTATAGTTTCTGACCCCAAGGGGGGATGAAAACCGGATATTTGTCCGCATTTCAAGGGATTTCGTGTGTATTTACCGCTCTACCCGACCTACAGATCTATTTTCAAACTCACGTTCCTTACGCAAAAATCCCACTATCAGATTACACTGTCGAATCGTTTCCGAAATATTCCGAAACCGTGTCCCACTTGTCGTAGGCAGCAACGGATGTCCTTATCTCTTCAATGTGCTGATATTATACATAATGTATATTATCAGAAATTGGGGAGAAATGCAACATTTTTCTGAAGTCCGAAACACACGCCGTACTCATCTTATCTTTGGATTTTCGGAAAATATAAGATTGATTTCACAAAATATCTGTGATATAATTTGATTACCAGTTTAGGGTGGTACTGCTACGAAACGGCACCTCAATTCCGTTTCTACTACCTTCCTACCGTAGTAGGAGGATAAAAGAGCTGGAACTAAGACGAAATGAAAATGCGACTACGCTTTTGCGAATCCGAAATCGCCTATTGGGCAAACATCTATACGGAATACCAAACGACGAAAGGCCAAACGAGGGAACAGCAGGTTATCGGATTTCGGGATGGTATTCAGGAGCGAGGTTACCTAACCAAAGATGAATTGCATAAGGTCACTTATTGGAAAACCAGAAATATTTTTGGGAGGGCAGACCTGACCTTAGATAACCGGGACGGTTTTATAAGGGAAATTACTAAACAGGTATTCACGCCTACAGACGATGAGGTAAAATTGTTGTCTTTGACCCAGTTACAAGGCATTGGGGAGTCAGTTGCTTCCGCGATCCTACACCTCTATGACAAAGGGCAGTATCCTATACTCGATATTCACGCCCTCTGGTCTGTTGGGCTTAAATTCAGACAAAGAAGTTCGTATCCATTCTGGCCGAAATATATTGCGTTTTGTCGGGATATTGCCAACCGAAACCGGATAAAGATGCGAACGCTTGATAGAGCGTTATGGCGGTATTCGTATGACAGCGAAGAACGTTGAAAACAGAACCATTTTTGAATGTGAACAACAATACTTGTCTTAACTTTGCTAATTTTTGGTCTAAATAAACGGTGGCACTTCAAGTCACCTTAATTTTCAGGTGTCTCTCTTACGGGAACACGCCTGTATTTTGTCTAACCAACTCTATGTTCTTAACAATAAGGAATCTTCAGTCTTTAGACTGGAGAGGATGCCAAAGCGTCCAACGACAGAGCCATTCAATTGTCGGATTTTTGAGTATTTTCGCGAAGGCATCGCGAGTTGAAAGTTTGCCGCTACAGGAATGTGTCGGGAATCGGAGTTCCCTCCTACAGAAGAATTGAATGGCTCTGTCGCGATTGAGAGTTCATTACGGCTATTTAGCTTTCAGTTTTTTCTGGATTTTCTGGGAGAAGTCGCACCGGGAGATCACTCCTACAAGAAGCATGTAAGAAAGGTCGGGATTACAGCCCTGCCAATCGTGCCTTCAATTCTTCTTCTTGAATGGGTTGTGCTAAATCCATGAGGTAAATCCGCATGTGATCTGAACGGTCAGAACTAAAGACGAGGGTTTTTCCATTCAAGTGCGCTCTGAATCATTATTGGACAGGTTCTTTAGATCCCACATCGGGATAGCCACTGTTAGTTCGCTTCGTAAAGCACTGATCTCTTGGGACAGGAAAGAAAGTAAACGTCGCATCATTCGAGTCGCATCGTCTGCGGGTCGTGTCTCAATGGTTCTTTCAAGTTCTATCTGTAATTGATACGCGTCATTGAATCGCGTCCACTTCTGAGTCCGATCACGACGGTGTTGCTGCAGCCATGAACGATTGAGACGGAGCGTGGCAATATGGTATTCACCGCAAGGTGTAAGAGGCTGCAGTAAACCGTCGTCGGACTCAGTGAAATGAACACCCACATCTTGTTCACGACACGGATCAGCAAAGCGATACCCACGTCGCAGTTGTTCATCTGTCGGCCATCTGTTATGTTTTATCATATTGCATGGGATGCAGACCCAATATAGATTGGTATAGTCATTGACAGATCCGCCTCTACTTCGTGGTTTGAAATGGTCAATACAAAAGGCTTGGGGACCGCCTTTTGTTTGTTCATGAACACCGCAATAGGCACAACGGAACTCGAAGTCTCTGCGCAGATACGGCTCAGCGTTTCGATATCCTGTCCTACCTCGCATCACAGGGGGTGATTCTCGTCGGCGAATACGAGGAGAGGCATTTTGATTCACATCAGCTCCTTCAATTCACGGAGTTTGGTAACCACCTCCTCAAACCTTTGCTTCCACTCTTCATCGCGTGCGGCGGTTCGTTTCCGCATGGATTGTATAAGCGGTTGCGCTGCTTCTACATCGTTCAATTGACCGTCCAACTTAGTCAACTCAATTTCCTCTTGAGGTGTTAAGCTTTTAGAGAACTTTTTATTTAATAATTTGTGATAGGTTTTAAGCAGATCCGCAGGAAGTTCATAATCAAAGACGTTTTCACCTGCGTCCGGGTGCCACTTGCGATACGCATCCATCGGGATAATCGCGGCGACAGGCTCCCCATTGTGTTCAAGAACGAGACTCTCATGTCCTTCCCAATTTGCCTGTAGTAAGTTTTCAATTTGACGTGGAAGTTGGTCCAACGAAATCGTTTTACGCATAAGTTCATCTCCTTTTCAAGTAGCACTTTCGGTCATTATTATACTATATTCTTTAGCGTGTTTGCCACATCTTTTGTGAAACAGCTGAGGAAATACCCAAGCGTAAAACTCACTCCTACAAGAATGGTCAAATTAGGAAGAATCACGAGTAAAACTCGCTCCTACAAGGATGGTCAAATTAGGAAAAATCGCGAGTAAAACTCGCTCCTACAGCAGCAGGGGCGAGGGAAATGCAGTGCGGCTACAAACCCGCCAACCGCGCCTTCAATTCTGCTTCTTGGACAGATTGTGCTAAATCCATGAGATAGATCCGCATGTGATCTGAACGGTCAGAACTAAAGACGAGGGTTTTTCCATCTCCTGAAAGACTGGGTTCAAAATGGGCACCGACGTGGCTTGTGAGTTGGGTCTTGTTTGTGCCGTCAGCGTTCATCATCCATAGCGTATAATGATTATGCGCACTTGAGATATAGATAATCCGCTTCCCGTCTCGACTGAAAGTCGGCTGATAGTGGCTTGCGTTAGAGAACGTTAGCTGCTTCGCCGTACCACCCGATGCACTAATGACGAAAATCTGATAGACATCCTCCACCATCGAGGTAAAGGCAATCCGTCTGCCATCGGGTGCCCACGTTGGATGTCCGTCATCAACAGTGTTATGGGTCAGCTGCATCTGATTTGTGCCGTCTGTCTGGATGATGTAGATTTCCAAAGTATCGTCATTGTTAGCATCTCCAGGCGTGCTTCCGTTTTCCCGTGTCGGTGCTCTGGATTCAAAAGCGATCCGCTTTCCATCAGGAGAAAAGACAGGTGCGCGATGCGCACCTTCTATATCAATTACCGGACGTTGGTTCCTTCCGTCAATATCCATGAGATAAATCGAGGCACTGCTCGGATCAGAACCGCTTGCTTGGACAGGTGGGAGCATCATGCCGCCGCGGGTACGCTCTGTCACGAAGGCAAGCGACTTTCCATCGGGTGAAAATGCTGGCATGTATTCGTCAAGTTCATCGGTATGCGTCAGTTGACGGAGTGAACGTGTGTTGAGATCCATGAGATACAACTCAGCGTTCTGGAGGCGGTTTGAGGCGAAGGCGAGCCACTTACCATCGGGCGAAATTGCGGGACTATAATCGTCCGTGTACTTCGCCGTAAAGGTCATCATGTTCCCTTTTTCAGTGAAGGTCTGCTCGTAATCGTCGCTGCCTTCCGTGCGGAGACGTTGAACGTGGTAGGCATCTCCCGTGAGTGCCGCTAACTGAAGGTGGACATCTTCATTTAAAGAATTGCTTAGCAGGTTTTGAAATTGGGAAATGGCGAGGTCCCGGTTACCAGTGTGCCAGTGGAGGCGGCCGAGAGCGAGTGCGATTTCTGGGCGTTGGGGTGCTAATCGTTGTGCGTTTTTAAAAGCATCGGTTGCTTGGGTAGCGTCTTTCAATTCTTCATACGCTAAACCGAGTTGGTAATAGGCTTCGGCATCAGAAGAATTTTGTCTGATTACCGATTCAAACTGCTGAATCGCTGCCGCGGTGTCACCAGTTCTGACTAATTCCTTGCCGCGTTTGATGGCAGGATCCTCACCGCACGCGAGCAGGATTAAGCATAGAGAAAAAATCTGAACTGTGATTCTTATGATTTTAAGATTTGTGTGATTCCATAAATCATAGCACATCTGATAATCCTATAAATCTTGGTTCTTATTTCTGCATTATACGGAGTCGTTGGTTTGTCGGCACGTTATGCAGCGTTTGGGTATCGCCGTTCGACCAGATGACCTGTACACGCTCGACCTGTGTAGCACTCCCTACACCGAATTCAGTGATGAAACTATTAAAAGACATGTAACTATCACCGGCATAAACCTCGCGTATCTGTGTCCGATCTGTCGTTTTCACTTGAATCTTCGTGCCGACTGCGTTTCGGTTGGCATTGGTGCCAATTAATTCTATATGCAGCCAATTGTTACGGTTCCCACCGTCATTGCGCAATAGCGTCGGTGCTGCATGGTTATTGACGATGAAAATATCAACATCGCCATCGCTGTCGTAGTCGCCAAACGTCGCGCCACGACCGACTCGGATAGGAAGCACAGCAATCCCCGTGATTCCACTCACATCCGTGAACGTGCCATCCCCCTCATTACGAAACAAGGCATCGCGTTGGGGGATAAGCACCTGTGGACGCTTGAGTTCTTGGAAGGTGCTACCGTTCGTTACGAAGATATCTAAATCGCCATCGTTGTCGTAATCAAAGAGCGCAGTCCCCCATCCAATCTCTTTGATGCTCGCTTCAGCAAGCATAGCCGTATAAGATTCATCCACGAATCTGATGTGTTCGGCAACCGCATCCTCCTTCAAGAGATTTCTGTAGAGCGCGTTTTCCTCGTCAACCCAATGGCTCATAAAAAGGTCTATATCACCATCACCGTCGTAATCCCCAGCAGCAAGTCCCATGGAACCCCGAAAATCCGCCGCCCACGATTCGGCACTCACATCAGTAAACACACCCCTTCCGTCATTACGATAGGTATAGTTGACAGAGGTATCATTTGCGACGTACAAATCAAGGTCGTTGTCTGCATCAAAGTCGCTGAAGATGGCTTGCATACTTCTGCCCCCCGGTGCAGCGATACCCGCTTCAGCCGTTACATCCGTAAAGGTGCCGTCCCCATTGTTGCGATAAAAGACATTATCCTGCGGTTCAAAGACGTGCGGATTGAGGGCACTCGGTACGGGTTTGCCAGATTGTAAGGATTCCTCCTTCATCTGCTCTAACGCTTCTAAGTCGTAGGTGACGTAGTTGCAAACATAGAGGTCCAAATCGTTGTCGCCGTCCACATCAGCGAAGGCAGCCCCTGTGCTCCACAATTCACAACCGACCCCAGCAGTTCCCGTCACATCCCGGAAAGTGCCATCGCCGTTGTTGCGATAAAGCACATTCGCCCCATAATTGGTGATGTATAGATCGATATTGCCGTCGCCATCATAATCCGCAAAAACGCATCCCATACCGTAGCCTCGATGTCCAACCCCTGCGGTCTTAGTAATGTCCGTAAACGTGCCGTCCCCATTGTTCCGATAGAGAACATTAGCAGTCCCGGAATTAACAGGATTCCGATCTCGTTTAAAAGGTCCAGGGAGGTTCACAACGTAGAGGTCTATATCCCCATCGTTATCTATATCGGCGAATCCGGCACCGGATCCCATGTCTTCAGGTAGTAGGCTTGATCGAGTACCACTTGAATGCCGAAAATGGATGCCAGATTCATCGGTGACATCAACATAGGTAACCGCCGCTACAGACATAGATGTTAGCACAATGAACAGCGAACAGCAAACAGCGAATAGCAAACAGCGAACAGCGGTACATTTCATAACTTTCCCTACGTTTCAAGAAAATTTGTAAAGATAGCCCGGTTGCGGAAGCGTTCGTCGTTGAGAATTTGCTGATAGAGCGGAATTGTGGTTTTTATGCCCTCAATTCTGAATTCGGACAACGCCCGATCTAATCGCGCAATTGCCTCTTCCCGGTCTCTACCGCTTGCGATAAGTTTCGCGACAAGTGAATCGTAGTGAGGTGGCACGGTATACCCTGTGTAGAGGTATCCATCGACTCGAACACCTATGCCCCCTGGCGGGTGGTAGGTGGTGACCAGCCCTGGCGAAGGCATAAACTGATTCGCTGGGTCTTCGGCATTAATCCGGCACTCAATAGCGTGTCCGTGTATCTCAACATCAGATTGGCTGTATCCGAGTTCCTCACCCATTGCGAGTCGGATTTGTTCTTTAATGAGATCAATACCGGTAATACTCTCAGTGATCGTATGCTCAACCTGAATACGCGTGTTCATTTCAAGGAAATAGAAATTGTTATCTTTATCAACAACAAATTCAATAGTCCCTGCGTTTGAATAACCGATGGATCTTGCGGCTTTTGCGGCGGCTTTACAGATGTCAGATCGAAGTTTAGATGGAATAGAAGCGGCGGGTGCTTCTTCAAGCAGTTTCTGCTGCTTCCGCTGGATAGAACACTCACGCTCACCCAAGTGAACGACATTCCCGTGCATATCGCCTAAGATCTGGACTTCAATATGCCGTGCCTCTTCAATCCATTTCTCGATATAGACATCGCCATTGCCAAAAGCAGCCTCACCTTCAGCCTTCGCGGTGCGAAAGAGGTTCATCAAACTTGGACGGTTCTCAGCAATCCGAATGCCGCGACCTCCACCGCCAGCGACGGCTTTAATCCCGACGGGATAACCGATTTTCTCGGCGAGTTGCGCCGCCTCCTCAGCAGTATCGACTGTCCCTTTTTTATTGTTTCTGCGTCTACCACTTTGGCTGCCGGGAATCAATTTCAGACCAGCTTTCGCTGCTGTTTCCAATGCCTTTACCTTGTCCCCCATTGTCCGAATATCCTCAATAGAAGGACCGATGAATCGTATTTCGTGTGCCTCGCAAATCTCGGCGAACTGTGCGTCCTCAGCAAGAAAACCCACTCCTGGGTGAATAGCATTGACGTTCGCAAAATCCGCGACAGAAATAATATTGGCATACTTGAGATAACTTTCTGCTGATGGGGGCGGTCCGATGCAATATGCCTCGTCAGCGTATTTAACGTGGAGTGCCTCCTCATCAGCAGTAGAGAAAATAGCGACCGTCTTAATTCCCATGTCTTTACATGCGCGAATAATACGGACAGCGATTTCACCGCGATTTGCTACTAATATTTTTTTTATCATTTTTTAAACTATTAAATCTGGTCACCGTTCCACTTCATTTCACGGTGGTTTTCGCCTAAGTCAACTGGATTTGAATTATGAAAAGTAAAAGAATCTATTGCTGCCTCACTCGGAAGAGGGGTTGGTTATACTCAACTGCGTCACCGTCTTCGACGAGGATTTCCAAAATCTCGCAGCTAAAAGGTGCTTCCACTGGATTATATGTTTTCATAACCTCAAGCACGGCTACAGGTTCACCAAGACTGACGACATCCCCCGCCTCAACAAAGGGAGGTTCATCAGGTCCAGGGGCGCGGTAAAAACGCGAAGGCATCGGCGCATTGATGAAGTTATTTTCGACCTGCTCGCCATCTTCAATATCCATATCCTCAACAGGTAGGCTTTGTGGACTCACTGCGATGCTCGTCTCTACCGGTTGTAACGGCAGATTTTCATACTTAGGTGGACTCCCGGGGTGCTTGGAAACTTGGACTTCCAGTTCATTTTCACGGATGCGGACTTCCGTAAGGTCAGTGCGCTCAAGAATCGCTGCCAGCTGTTCAACGAGTTCCAGCACGCTGCTGAAGTCTTGTTCCGGAGATTGGGATCTGTCCTTAGCTTTATTTTGACGCATTTGTTTATTGGCTATCAGCAGTCAGCAGTCAGCAGTCGGTTAAGAGGCATTCTGTAACAATTTTCGGGTCTTGGAATACACCAAGCAAGTGAAGCTTGTTACAAACTGTCCTCAGTCTCCGAAAGCCGAAAGCCAAAAACCAATGGCTATTAAATCCTTTCTACATATTTTCCAGTACGCGTGTCAACTTTGATGCGCGTTTCGTTTTGAACAAACAGTGGGACGTTAACAACCGCGCCCGTCTCAAGCGTAGCACGTTTTGAACCACCGCTCACCGTATCACCTCGTAACCCTGGATCCGTCTCAACGATTTGAAGTTCAACGAAGTTAGGGAGTTCAAGGGCAAGCGGGGTTACCCCTTCCATTTTGATAGTGACCGTCTCGCCTTCCTTTAGGAACTTTAAGTTATCACCAACAAATTCTACAAGCAGCGAATGTTGCTCGAAGGTTTCGTTGTCCATAAACCACAAACTATCGCCATCCCTATACATATATTGCATCCGGTGATCCATGACCCGCACGGTCTCAACGTTTTCATTGGAACGGAAGGTCCGATCCAAAACAGCCCCATCGCTAACGCGCTTGATTTTTGTGCGAGCAAAGGCACTGCCTTTCCCTGGTTTGACATGTTGACAATCAACTATAGTATAAATCGTATCGTTAAGTCGGATAACCAATCCGTTACGTAAATCGTTAAGTGCCGCCATTTTCTCCTCGTTTCTTCGCCATCCGCGGACCGCGAACCGCGATTAGCGAATCAAGGCAAGTGCCTGTTGCAATGCCTTGGCTCTGTGACTAATTTGGTTTTTTATGTTTTCTCCCAATTCTGCGAAGGTCTGTTCGTAGCCATCGGGTACAAATATCGGATCATATCCGAACCCACTCTCGCCAGCAGGGATATAGGTGATTCGCCCTTTGCAAACACCGATAACGACTTCAGGATCAGTATCCGGACACACGACTGCGATTGCGGCGACAAAACGGGCACGCCGATCTGTAACACCTTCCAAGGCTTCAAGGAGGCTCGCAATCCGTTTTGCATCAGTCGCGTCTTCACCGACCCAACGTTTGGAGTTAACACCGGGTGCGCCATTAAGGGCGTTTACTTCCAATCCTGCATCGTCAGCAAGTGTAAGCTGCCCAGTATATTGGGCAATTACAGATGCTTTCTTAATAGCATTTTCAGCGTATGTTGCCCCGTCCTCAACGACCTCTGGAGCGTCAGAATAGGACTTTAAGGATATAACTTCAATAGAACGATTGTTGGCTGTTCGAGATTCGCGATTCGCAGTCCGCGAAGACGCAAGCGTTACCGAACGCCTCTTTTCTTTGCTATTCGCGGTTCGCGGTTCGCGGTTCGCGGTTCGCGAATTACGAAGCATTTCCGCAAGTTCTCGGACTTTGCCTTGATTACGGGTTGCCAATACAAGCTTCATCTAAACCCTCCAGCATCATACGATTCTGTAATCGAATGAGCTCTTGGATACCGTTGACAGCGAGATCCAACATCTGGTCGTAATCCTCACGCGAAAACGGGGTCTCTTCCGCAGTGCCCTGTATTTCTATGAACTTCCCGCTTCCGGTCATAACGATGTTCATATCAACATCGGCAGTTGAATCTTCAGTATAACAGAGATCCAACATCGGTGTGCCTTTAATCAACCCTACACTGGTCGCGGCAACGTTATCTGCGATCGGAAAGTTTTTGATTTTTTCACTGTCAACAAGTCCACGGCAGGCATCCCATAAAGCGATAAAAGCCCCAGTAATAGCGGCTGTGCGTGTCCCTCCATCGGCTTGAATCACATCACAATCTACCCAGATTGTTCGCTCTTCTAAAGCATATAAGTCGACAGCAGCGCGTAAGGAACGACCGATAAGGCGTTGAATTTCTTGCGTTCTTCCACCGATGCTCCCACGGGTGACTTCCCGTTGCATTCGCTCAGAGGTGGAACGGGGCAACATTGAGTATTCTGCCGTTACCCAGCCCTTATTCCTGATACGTTGCGCACGCATGAAACGGGGCTGCTGGTCTATAACAGAGGCGGTACAGATAATATGGGTGTCCCCTGTTGCGACGAGGACTGAACCTTCAGCATGTTTGATATAGTGTCGTTTGATTGTGACGGGACGCATTTCATTTGATTGTCGCCCATCTTCTCTTTCCATCCTTAATCTCCATGTATCGCTATTCGCTATTCGCTATTCGCTGTTTGCTTTTTGCGGTCTGCGGTTCGCGGTTCGCGGTTCTGCTATAAGGCTCTGAGAAATTCTAATGCCTTGGTATAACTTTTCCGTTCAAGATAGTGTAGAAGCATTTTAGGAGCTGTCGGTGCAAGTTCTTGCGACAGTGCATCAATTCCTTCCAACTGTTCCATTATATCCTCGCCTGTCTCAATCCGTTGCATCATAGTTTCCAACGTTTGCCTGAGATTTGTAAGTTTAGACTTCGGCGTTGCGTCAAGAGATTTAACTTGCATCTAATGCCTCCAACTCTTCAACGGCTTTACAGGTCCGCAGGTGGACGTTCTGAGGCGGCGGATCATAGCCTTTCCACGCATAGGGATCGACCCCGGAGACCGGGACGATACATCGTCGGTCAGCACTTGCGGCACGCTCCCCTTCCTTAACCGTCCAGGGCAGCAACGACCAAGCATTACAGTAATGGTTCACCAAAACCCGTCGATATGTATCGCCACGATTTTTACGAGACCGATGTAGAAGGTAACCGTTAAAAAACACTAATGTGCCGGTCGTAACTTCAACAGGCACCTCACCGGTACCATCAAAACCGTAGCTCTCTGGCGTAAAATCGAACTCATCTGGGTTCTCGTGCGATCTCTGCGGATAGAGGTATCCGCGGCGATGCGAGCCTGGGAGAACCCATAAACATCCATTTTTTATAGTTGCGTCGTCCATTGCTATCCACGCGCCAATCAAGGAGCGATCGCGAGTCGGAATATAGATTTCGTCCTGATGCCATGCCTGCCCTTGAAAATTGGGCGGTTTGACGAACAACATCGACTGCATACACTTGACACTACCGTCCCAATAGGGTAAATGTGCGGCAGTTATTTGACTCAAGATGCCACATACTTTCGGGTGTTTGACGTACCTTTCAATAACAGGACTGACAAAATGCGGCTGATGTATGCAAAGGATACGACTGATAGCCTCGTCATTGCTAATATTGTCAGGGAGCGGTTTCAGGCTCTCACACGGATACCCACCTTTAGCGAGCGTCATGGTATCCTGCCGCAGCTCCTCTATTTCATCAAGAGACAGCAGATCCGGGACAACGAGATAACCGTTGTCTATAAAAGATTGAATCTGTTCATCAGATACGATTTTTGGCACTTCAATCGGTGCACTTGGTTCAAAGTCCATTTTTTTTAGGTACGCTCCGCTTTTAGTTAAAAGTACGCTTCGCTTTTAGCTAGTAAGTTAAGAGTGGAGAACCTATTGTTAATCAAAACCCTCTTAACTTATAACTTATAACTCGATTCAATAACTAAACACGATTTGCAAGAAACATCTCTGTTACCGCCAAAGCAAAGACCGCTAACATGAGATACATCCAGACATCCTGTCTGTTCTCAACGTCCTCGTGGTACTGTGCGATGAGTTCTGCGGTAGGTTTGTCCTCCGCGGATTCATCCACAGTCCCTTTCAACATACTCGTAAGTTCTTCCACATCACGCGAGGCGAGGTCAGATTCTGTTGCCTCAGTGTTGATGACAAAATAGCGAGCCTCCTCGCCGGATGCATGGATAGAATAGATACCCGGTATCGTCGTGTCTGTATAAAAGACGCTTGTAGTGGTGTTATTTTGCTCGGACTGCAAGCGAGTTTCAATACTATTTGGGTTGAAGATCGCAAGTACTCGATCGCGTTGACCCCCACCCCTCTCAGTTTCAACATCAAGTTCGATGCTATCACCAACGCGATAATCCGGACGTGTCTCTACATCCTTGAGTGCGAGATATTTAATCGTCTCATGCAAGAAAGGCAGATAAACGGCACGAATTGGGAGATCGTTCCACTCGCGGTCTATCGTTGAGGTAAAGCAGAGAACACGTCCTGGGGTCCCCGTAGTGGATAGCGCGCGGGGATCGCCGTAAGATTTTTCAAAAAGTGCAGGACTCCCATCATCATAAGTCGCGATGACGGTTGCATCTGCTGTCGGGACGGTTTGAAAAACTCTGTAAAACCGTGCTTTCCCGAAATCACCATGGTTTGGTTCTTTAAAGGGTGCAAAAATTGGATGTTCATACTTCACAGTTGCAAGGACCCGAAACTGTTGGCGATCAAAGGCATCCCCAACGGCTTGAACGAAATTGCACGGCATCAAGCCCGCCTCACCGCCGAGGTGTTGTTCATAGACATCAGCATCGAAATTATCACCCACTGTCACAATCAAGCCGCCGCCTGATGCGACGTAAGTTTTTATGCGATCCGCTTCATTTGAAGAGAACCGCGCAACATCGGCAAGGATAAGCACGTCGGTGCGTGCAAGCGTCGCTGCATTGGGAATAGTTGTCGATTCGCTGAAATCAATTGGAACGGCATCACTTCCGGCTGTAAACGCCATTTCCATGAAGAAGGTCTCTGGTTTTTGAAACGAGCTGCGCGTCCGAGAACTGTTACCGACAGCATGAACCTTGATAGACTGTAGACTCTGTAAGGTGAAATAGCGTTTGTTGTCAACTGCAAGTCCGTCTTCTGGAAGTTCAACCCACCCTGTATGTGTCGCTTCGTCTTGGAAATCAATATTGAAGACAGCATCTGCCAAGTCGTCTGGTTCAATGTCGAGCTGGACGGTTTGAATCATATTTTCATCTATAAAAAGGCGAACGGGTAAATTTTCAACAGGTTCATCGCCGTAGTTGTGGACGCGAGCGACCAGATGCGACGCTTGCTGCTCGTTCAAAATAACAGGTGGTACACTGATCCCCGTAATAGCGAGATTCTTGGGCTGTTCGATGCCGACATTAATAAACTCAACTTGGACATCAGGATTGAGTTTGTCCGTCTCGATAAAGTTTTCCCAACCCCGCTTTTGCATATCGCTGATGAGATAAACCTGCTTCTGCCCAATAGGAATAGATTCAAGAATCTCATTTGCGGTTTGCAAGGCATCCAAATAATCCGTGGGCTCATAGGTAACTTCCGCGGTATTTAAAGCCGACCTGAGATGCGAGAATTCTGAACCGAGAGGCGCGACAACACGTGCTTTGTCCGATGAAAGGATGAGGCACGCTGCATCGGTTGAATCAAGCCCACCCAGAATTTTGGTTCCTTCTTCTTTGGCATCCTTGAAGACTTCTTCATACTGCATACTATAGGAGGTATCGAGAATAATAACAGCATTTCGTTTCCCCCCAATCTTCTGTGTAATGACAGGGGCTGCAGCGAAAAAAGGTCGCGCAAACGCTACACCGAGGAGTGCCAATATCAGAATACGCATCAGTAGGAGTAGCCAACGTTTCAGTTTATGTCGGCGGACGTTTGTCTGATGCGACATCTGAATGAAACGCACTGTACTGAATATCAACCGCCTTGCACGCTCCCGATTCAACAGATGTAGAATAATCGGAATTGACGCGCCTATGACACCGGCTGCTACAAATAGGGGGGCTAAAAATCCTAATCCAAACACCTTTTACCTATTAAATCTGGGCACCGTTCCACTTCGTTTCACAAATCAACGGTATGAATGCCGTATGGCATTCCCCGGGTTTTCGGGTAATTCTAACTATCTCTGGGTCATAAAGAATACTAAAAATCCTAATCCAAACACTTTTTATTCCCCTTCAGCAGTCAGCGGTTGGCTTGTGGCAGTTATCTAATCTACCATTCCACCAAGCATCTCTCTACTGACTGCTGATAGCCGACTGCTAAAGAATCCCTTGCCGTTTTGCAAGATAGGAAGCGAGTGCGAAATCAATCGGTGTCGCTGTGGTTATCAGGTTATAATCAATATCGGCCTGTCGTAGTGCAAGCCTGTAGGTATCAAGAAATGCGTTGAAATTATTCAGATAACTCTCCTGAATCGCTTGTGGTGTCGTGATAATCTCATTGTCATTTTCCGAGTCAATAAAACGGATAAGAGCTTCGGAACTTCGTCCTGTCTCAAAGTTAGTGAAATCAATTTCCTGCTGTGCGAGGACGTGAAAAACAATTACTTCATGCCCCTCATATCGGAGATGCTCCAAACCAGAGATAACCTCTTCCTGATTTTCATCATAAAGGTCCGAGATAAAAAGCACTAAACCGCGCTTCGTCAAGCGTTCTGCGACTTGATGCAGCGGCATTCCCATTCGGGTGGTTTTTGCGGTTTGCAAGGTTTCCAATGTGAGCAAGATAGAATGCAGGTGTGACGTGCTACTCCTTGCGGGGAAATACTGATGCAGCGTGTCATCAAAATAAGCGAACCCAATAGCGTCCCGCTGCTTTGCCATAAAGTAGGCAAGTGACCCGATCAGGTAGCTGGAATATTGCAGTTTTGTCAAGGTCTGTCCAGCTGTTCCCTGATCCGTAGCATCGGTTTCGGGTACATCATCTACCGGGTGCGCCATAGACTCGCTGGTATCCAAAAGCAAGTAGCAATTGAGATTGGTTTCCTCCTCAAACTGCTTGATATAGTATCTATCAGTCCGAGCATAGGCTTTCCAATCTATATGTTTGGTATCATCGCCGGGCATATACTGTCTATACTGGGCAAATTCGACACTAAATCCATGATACGGACTTTTATGGAGACCTGAAATAAAACCTTCAACGACGAATTTAGCAATTAATTCAAGATTTCCGATTCGGGCAAGAATTGATGGGTTTAGGAATCTGCGTCCCTCTGACTGGCTTTGCATCTATAATTACGCCTTTTATGTCGCTCTAAACTACATCCTATTTCTTTTTCAAGATGAGTAGCGTCAGGTCGTCAAACTGATCGGCTTCGCCCTGAAATTTCATTACGGCGTCGTGAAGGTGTTCCCGCATAGCCTCAGCACTGGCATCTCTGCATTCCTTAGATGCTTCAACGAGTCGATCTTCATCATAATACTCATCATCAACGTTAACAGTCTCCGTGACACCATCGGTATAATACACAACAACATCACCACTAACAAGTTGCGTATGTTCAGCCTCATATTCAGCGATACTTGAGACCATATCATTAGGGAACATTCCGAGTGGGATGCCGCCGACATCTTCACCGAGCCACTTACAGGTTCCATCTTTTTTCACGAGGAGCGGCGGATTATGTCCTGCATTGAGAGTTGTCAACACATCTGTTTCGGGGTTAAGGTGGCTATAGAAGAAAGTTGCATATTTCTCCTCAGTGCCGCTGGCATAAAGCAGCGAATTGAGTATCATCGCCATCTCGGTGAGTTCAGCATACACGATTGATGGACATACCCCGTTTCCAGCGTCTTCGGCTGTCGGGGTATCGACACGAGATAATTCAGAAATAAGCCCAGCGCGCAAGGTCGCCATGAGTAGCGCAGCTTGCATCCCTTTTCCAGAGACATCCGCAATTGCAAGTCCCCAATGCCCAGTAGGTAAAGCAATACAATCATAGTAGTCGCCGCCGACGGGACCCCGGGGTTCATAATGCCCTGCGACTTCATAGCCAGTAATATCAGGCAAATTCTCTGGAATGAGGTTTTCTTGGATCTTACGTGCCTCTTCCATTTCTGCTTGCAATTGGCGTGCCTCAAGTGCTTCTTGATGGAGGTGTGCGTTCTCCATCGCCACGCCTGCCTGTTTGGCAAAAGAATCGAGTAAGACTACATCCTCATCGGTAAAAGGAGTGATTCTACCACCACGTTCTTCCTTGTCCCCGACGACAAGAACACCTAAAACATCACCATCGCGTCCAGAGATAGGAACCGCCATCAAATTCTTGCCCCCGAAAAGCGTATCGGACTCCGGCAAACAGTGTCCGGGCAATCCATCCTTGACGACAGACCTCAGCATGTCCACCGATGTTGCTTCTTCGGACACAGGTGCTTCCTCTCCACAAGAGATAACAAGTTCATTACCGTTCTGCTGTGCCGTGGAGTTTTCAACCAATGTCTCAGGAAAGGCATAGCTCAGTTCAAGTTCCTGTTGCTCTGGGCGCGTGAGCATGAGTGCCCCGGCATTCGCATCCAAAAACGAAACGGCTTGTAACACGACCTGTTCTGCAGCATCTTCAGGCTGTAAGAGCTGACAAATTTGTGGGGCACTCTCAGCGAGCATGAAGAGACGAAACTTTTCGCTCTGGATACCTTCTACCATTCGCGAATAAGCGATAGCGATTGAAATTTGGTGGGCGAGGGTTGTCAACAATTCCTGTTCCCATGTGACTAACGTCTCCCGCCCCAAAAATCGTCCTAAACCAATCATACCCAAGAATTCATCTTGAATCTTTAGCGGAACCCAGAGTCTGATATCAACAGTTTCGACGAGTTCAGCACTCTGGACAAAGAACTCCTCAAGACCGACTGGCGGTGTACGACTCTCGATGAATGGATGTTGCAGTAAACTCGCAACTTCCTCTGCTGTAATAGGAATTGAGGGAAACACCTGTTCGGGTGTCGATGCCACCACATCAAGATTTTCTGCGGTAGGATGGTAACGCAGGATCACACCCCGTGTGACTTGCAAGGTCCCAAGGGTGATGCGAAGATAGGTTTTGCTTGAATGATTAAAGTTACCGTAGCCGGAAATGAGCGTTTGTCCCAAATGCTCTAACTCGGACAGACTAAATATGAGCCTTTCCATAGTCTGTTCTGCGGTGTTTTGTGTGCCTTGGGTTTGCTGCAAATCGCGATCTAAAATAGGCTCGCTTAAATCTTTCATAGTGTTGCATCCAGATATTGGTCATTCAACGATTAAACCTGGACCGTTTTTCCGTTGTCAAAAACGGATATATGGTCCACACCGTATGACGACTTTCTTTTTTAGTATATCTATTATTACAAAACAATTTTATATATCTATTATTACAAGAATATCGATAGGAAACAGGAACAAAGGTTCCAGAAAATACACCGATGAGCATAGCACAGATATAAATTTCAATTTTCCCCGAGACTCAAATTTGAACTAAGCAAAGGGTTATAGATTTGCAATAGCGGATTCTTCATCTGGGAAAATGCCAGCGTATTTAGCAAGTGCCATCATACGAAAAGTCCGTTCCTGCGTGGCCGACAACCCACAGAAATTCAAAACTCCTTCCCGTTCGTGAAGTGCTTCTATGATTTCGATAAGTATAGATATACCGATACTATTAATAAGCGTTGTTTTCTCAAGATTGATTACGAGCTGTATATACCCGTTCTGAATGAGTTCCTTTGCCTTTTCAGCGAGTTGCTCCCCCAAGGCATCATTTAGGTACCCAGCTGTCTCAATCACTGCGTGTTTTCCGTCTTCACGGATTTGGATATCGAATTTATTCAAAACCCTTACCTCCTTAGATTCCTAATATGGACTTGCGAGTTACGCCGTAGATATAAAGGTAGTACGTAGCAAAACCGATCGTTGAACAACAAATTTCAACACAGATTTAGGGTCTATTCTCAGGGAATCCCAAACTGTGTTATGGATGTTGCGAAACGTCACATTCAGTTATCCTTTCTTTTTCTTTTTGACGCTCACAGTTGTTCCGTTAGGGCTGCTTTCTATATCCACTTCATCCATGAGGGACCTGATAATTTGCAATCCCCGTCCGCGCTTACGTAGGTCGGTATGTACCCCTGGGCTCCCGAGTACACGGCTACCGTCGAGTGTATCTGTAGAGATACCGACCCCTCGATCTGTAACTTTAAACTGCAACTCATCCGCCATAAGCAAAAATTCAATATGAACTTCCTGATCATCGCTCTTGCTATGCTCAAAAGCGTTGATACAGGTTTCGATGATAGCGAGTTGAATTTCCTCAACCTCTCCTTCCCCGAAATCCATCAATTCGGCAAGAACAGAGGCTGTTTTCGCTGCAGCAAGTTCCATATCAGGATACATAGGTATAGTGAGGATTACGCGTTTAGCTATATCTGACACGTTGCGTTTCCCTCCTTGCTATGGCTCATATTTATATTGGAATCCACAAAATTCACTTCCGTTTGTGTTTTCCGTCTCCATCGGCAGGAAATGAAGAATCGAAAAAAAGACTGTAGTTGATTTCCACCGAAGGCTTTAGATGCAAAATTATGAAAACTTGATTAAATCATACCATATTTTTTTTAATTATGTCAAGTTTTTTATCTGTAACTCACGAAATAGATAGTTTTGTCTCATCAACAATCCAGCGAGCGTCTGCTATTCGTGCAGTAGCCTCTGAGAGCTTTGGTTGGTAACTTGCGAATTTGACTCTATCACAATCCGAAAGTAACTGCTGAATCCGTTCAACATAGGGGGTATCTACCCGTTCGCGTCGCATTGTGCGAAGTAAGGCAGTTGTTGTCAACTCCAAGGCCGGAATTTGATAACGTCCATAGATATACTCTCGGAGGACATACGCGATTTGTGTGTGATATGTCTTCATATCGCCGCGTTTTAGCCAATCCGAGGCTTCAATTGCCGTTAATTGTTCATAAGCGACTTCATGCGGTAGCGGTGCCTCATTTTCTTGGATTGGAGACATGGGTAAGGTTTGCGAACGTTTTCGGATATATAGCAGCCACCCTGAAACAGCTATAAAGCCGAGGACGATTGTCCCCCCTATAAAATAAGGCAAGAGGCTTTGCGCTACTTCCAACGGTGGTTTGATGTCTCGTAGACTCTGAACATCTACAGTTCCTTGCGTCAGGATTTGTGTGAGTACAGACATACTTTTTAGGAAAGGTGAGAAGGATAACGTATAGAAGAAAAAATACGAGCTGCGATTTTATGCCCCAAGCGGTCTAATAACTATCGATTTCGGTGAAGTTGGGCATGCGTATTGGCAGACCCCGCATCCTGTACATCCGGGGTCTATAACTTCTACAAGCCCCTCTGACGTGAGATGAATTGCATCTTCTCCAATAGGACAGGTATCAACACAGTAGGTACAATCTACCTCTTTGGTGCGGAGACAGGTTTCTGCGGTGAAAACCGCCAACCCGATTTTAATGTCTTCGGCATAAACAGGTTGTAAGGCACCGCTCGGACAGACATACATACATGCCAATGAGTCACAGATGACGCAGGGCTGCTCATCAGGGTCTATATAGGGTGTATTCGCAAGGTTTGCATCGGTACTCGGCAAGGTCTGAATAGCGTTTGCGGGACAGTTCTTGACGCAGTTTCCACATCGGTGACACCGTTCCAAGAATTCCGCTTCTGGCAATGCTCCCGGTGGTCGAAAAATAACACGCTGCTCGGAATCTGCAGCAAGCAAGTGATCTCCTACCCTGTCATCAAGAAATTCAGCAACGGGTTGGATGAGCTGGTTCAAGGCTTCCTTGAAAAAGCCGCGTCGCCCTGTTTCGTCAGGCATTTTTATATTTATCCCTAAGCGTCGCGAGCTACGCTACTCTTTTTTTCCCTTAGCAATCCGGTAGCAACATCTATGGCTGCCTTGCATGAGATGTTCTTCTCGGACAACTTTCGCGCCTAAAGATTGTCGGAAGAGTCCCAATTCAATTTCACAGACGTAAGGGTACTCCTCAGCAATCACAGAGATTGGACAATTATGTTCAATTAAGACGTAGTCGTCCTCGTCTTCGTCGAAACTTGCCATGTATCCTTCTTCGTCTCGTATACGCGTAAGTTCTTTGACGCGTTGGGGCAAATCTTTCCCTTGAAGTCGTTGTTGGTATGCTTGTAACTGCGATTTCATTCGTTCTTGAAAGACTTTGTTGATGAAACCGGGTCCGTTGAATTTTGCGACTTCATGCATCAGGCCGACTGCGAAATTGGCGTACGTTGTTGGGAAAAGACTATTTGCTTGATCCGTCAAACGATAGATGTGGCGCGGACGTCCCCGCTTTTGCTTTTCTCGGTAGTATTCAACCAGATTTTCTGATTCAAGGATAGCGAGGTGTTGTCGGATTCCCATCTGACTGATAGGCAAGGCATCTGTCAGTTGATTGACCGTCATACCGGCGCGCATTTTGAGGAGCTGCAAGATTCGCATTCGGGTTTCGCTCATTTCGCAATTCACGTGATTTCCTCGCAATATGGGTTAATAACAATATCCTATACGGTAATTTACAATCTTTAAGATCATTATATCACAATTAAACATTGCAATTCAAGAGAATTCGGTTGTTTGTTTAGTTTTCGGTTCCGATATGGGTTTTGATTCACATAAGTTAACGTTTAGACACAAGATCGCGAGCATGAAGAAACACCCCAGCAAAAACACTCGCTCCTACAGAAGAAAAATATTCACATAAATAAAGTAAATATGTAAAACTAAACACCCCTGGTTGTTTGTTAAGAGGCATTCAATTGTCCACTTATCGGAAAACTGAATATCCTGCCGTTCTATTTTTCTTTTGTCTATTTATCATGTATGTGATACAATTTTATTATGGATTATTTATAAATCTGTGACGAAAAAATGAGAAGGAGAAGGTAGAAGATGCAGAACGAACTCACCGAATCACAAATTACCTTTTATCGCGAAAACGGATTCCTGGCGATTGAGAACTTCCTTGATACTGACGAATTAGAAGAATGGCGACGTTGCACGGATGAATCTGTTGAGGAACGACTCGGAAACTCGGTCGAATTTATGACGAACCAGATGGATGCTAAGCAATTCTACGCTCGCGTCTTCACGCAGTGTCTGCGTCTGTCAGATACACATAAAGGCATGCGAAAACTTGTTCACGATCCAAGGCTCGGTAAGATGGCAGCACAATTAGCAGGTGTTGATGGGATGCGTATATGGCACGATCAGGCACTCATTAAACCGCCGCACGGCAATCCGACTGCATGGCATCTTGACGTACCGTACTGGTCATTTGATTCACGGGACGCCCTCTCGTTCTGGGTTGCGTTGGACGATGCCACCCTCGCCAACGGATGCATGTGGTATCTACCCGGCACACATAAGACGGCGCGTTTTGATAACGTGGGAATCGGCATAAACATCGGTGAATTGTTCAATGTCTATCCCGAATGGAAGCAGATTGAACCGCAGTGTGCACCTTGCCCTGCTGGCTCTATCGTATGGCATAACGGACTCGTTGCACACGGTGCGGGTGCGAACATGACAATCCACCACCGTAGAGCGATGACGTGCGGTTTTATGCCCGACGGATGCACATTCAACGGAAAGCGAAACATCCTACCAGAAGAATACTTCAACTCACTGGAAATTGGTGACATGCTTAATAACGACACGCAAAATACGCTTATTTGGCATAAGGATTGGGAGACAAAAAAGGAGAATCAATATGGCAAAACAGCCTAATATTGTGCTAATGGGAGTTGACTCCCTCCTCGCAACACACATGAGCTGCTATGGGTATCATCGACTCACGACACCTCACATTGATAAGTTCGCGGAGGGTGGCACCCTCTTTGAGAAAACTTACAGCGCACACATTCCGACAACAAGTGCTTATGCCTCTATGCTGACAGGGTTAGATACCTTCAGCACACAGGTCGTCGCTTTGCGCCACCGCGGCCCGCTTCGTGAGGAGGTCAAAACATTGGCGGAAATCCTCCGGGATGCAGGCTACGACACAACCTGTGTGGGATTCAGTAACAATCCAAGTTCCCGGGGGTTTGATACTTATCTCGATTACAGCGGATGGGGTCCCGACGAAAGCGGACGTTCCCCCAAAGCAGAAAACCTCAACAAAACGACGCTTCCAGAACTCAACCGACTGATTGATCAGAGTGATGAAAAACCGTTTTTCCTGTTTTTGCGTCACATGGATCCGCATTCTCCTTATCTTCCACCCGCCCCTTATGAACGCACGTTCTACCACGGTGATGAATGCGATCCAAGTAATAAATCCATGGAACCGGTAATGGCATTCAAACCGTTTTGCGATTATTTCGCATCTTGGATGCCGCCTGGAATTACCGATAAAGATTACGTCATCGCACAATATGACGGCGCGGTCGCTTATATGGATGCCTGTATTCAAACACTTTTTAACGCCCTTGAGACGCGCGGCGTACTGGACGAGACAATAGTTGTCATCAATGGGGATCACGGCGAAACCCTCTACGACCACGAGTGCTGGTTCGACCATCACGGACTCTACGATGTTACATTGCACGTTCCGCTGATTATCCGCTACCCCGGACGTGTCCCTGCCGGAAAACGGGTCGCCGGATACAATCAACATAAAGATCTCGTGCCGACGCTTCTTGAATTAGCCGACATTGACACAGACATAGCATTCGATGGGAAGAGTCTTACTTCTCTCATCAGCGGCGAGATAACTTCTTTTGAGAGCGAGATCTACATCACAGAATGCACATGGATGCGCAAGCACGGTTGGCGGACCCCGGAATGGAAACTCATCGTCGCGCTCGAACCCGATTTCCATTTCAAGCCGCCTGTCGAACTCTACAATCTCATCCAAGATCCCGATGAGAACAATAATCTTGCTGAGGCACATCCTGACATCGTGAACGTCCTCGAAACACGGATGCAAAACTGGATTCGGCAGCGCGAGCAGGCAACGGGACTGACAAATCCGATCATGACCCAAGGGGATTGGCATGGACACAAAGGTGTGGGGCCGTTCAAAACTTCCGAGCAGGCATACAATACGATGCACATCGGGGATGCAGGGGCTGCGGCACGCCTACAAGCAAAATCGAGAGTCGAGCAGTGAAATAGTTATTGGTTGTCAGTTGTTGGTTATTGGTGAAAAGGGTTTCGTGTAACAATTGACCCACTCTTGGCGGACGCCACGGAACGGTGAATCGTTAAAAACTGCTCTTAACCGACTGCTGATGACTGATTGCTCTTAAAATAAGAAAGGAAACGCAATGCCAGATTATAGACGAGATGAGGTATTAGGACGACTGCGAACAGAATTAAGTAAAGACAAACCGCTGCTCGCTGTCGGTGCGGGGACGGGTATCACGGCAAAATTCGCTGAACAGGGTGGGGCAGATCTGATTGTAATTTACAACTCAGGTCGCTACCGGATGTCAGGATTCGGCTCTTGTGCTGGACTCTTGGCTTACGGCGATGCCAACGCCATCGTTATGGAGATGGGTGAGCGTGAAGTCCTACCCGTTGTCAAAGAGACCCCTGTTATCGCTGGTGTCAACGGGACAGACCCGACGCGCCGGATGAGTAACTTCCTCAAACAGGTTCGCGATGTCGGCTTTGATGGTGTCAATAACTTCCCGACCGTTGGCGTAATTGATGGTACTTTCCGGGTAACACTTGAAGAGACAGGGATGGGGTTCTACAAAGAGGTTGAGACGATCGGCATCGCGCATGAAATGGATCTGTTCACTATCGTCTATGTCTTCAATCCGGAAGAGTCTGAGAATATGGCGAAAGTCGGCGCGGATGTTATTATTGCACACATGGGCACGACGATAGGCGGAACGATCGGTGCGGAAACAGCCTTCACGCTTGAAGACGCGGCGGTTCGAGTGCAAGAAATCTGCGACGCTGCACAAACAGTGAACCCGGATGTCATCTGTCTTGCACATGGCGGTCCCATCTCAAAGGCACCCGAAGCGGCGTTTATCAATGAGAAGACGGATGCTGTCGGTTTCGTCGGTGCTTCGAGTATTGAACGGTTCGCGTGTGAAGAGAGTATCCCGCGTGTCACGGCTTCCTTTAAAGAGCAATAAACATTGATAAAATAGTGGAGAAAGTGATGTCCAGTACGGTCAAAGAAGTAGAGATCCTAAATGCTGATGATACGGAACTCGTGCGTATCAGTCGAGAAGGCACGCTGTCCCTAAATCTGAACGAGATGCACGCGATTCAGAACCATTTTGAGGGATTAGGACGCAACCCAACCGATGTCGAAATCGAAACCATCGCGCAAACCTGGTCAGAACACTGCGTCCACAAAACCTTCAAAAGCATCATTGACTACGCTGAAGTGGGGAAAGAACCGGAACGAATCGACGGTTTGTTTCCGACTTTTATTCAACGTGCGACAGAGGAAATAGCAAAGCCGTGGTGCGTCTCTGTCTTTTCAGATAACGCCGGTATCATCGAATTCGACGATACTTACAATCTCGTTTTCAAGGTAGAAACGCACAACCATCCTTCAGCGATTGAACCTTATGGCGGGGCAGGGACAGGCATCGGTGGTGTGATTCGGGATTCGCTCGGCACTGGACTCGGCGCGAAGCCTATTCTGAACACGGATGTCTTCTGCTTCGGGATGCCGGATACACCCTATGCCCAACTTCCGAAAGGCACACTCCACCCAAAGCGTGTATTCAACGGTGTCGTTGCTGGCGTACGAGATTATGGCAACCGGATGGGCATCCCGACTGCAAATGGTGCGATTCTATTTGATACCCGTTATACTGCAAACCCACTCGTCTTTTGTGGAAACGTCGGTTTAATACCGAGAAATAGGTGTGAGAAATCTGTTGAACCCGGTGATCTCGTCGTCTCTATTGGGGGGCAGACGGGCCGGGACGGCATTCACGGTGCTACTTTTTCTTCCGCTGAATTGGATGACACCTCTGAGAACCTCGGCAGTGTGGTGCAGATTGGCAACCCGATTATGGAAAAGAAGATCGTCGATGCGCTGCTACAGGCGCGTGACAAGAACCTGTATCGCTCCATAACGGATTGCGGTGCAGGCGGCTTTTCCTCTGCAGTCGGTGAGATGGGGGAACACATAGGGGCGGAAGTGCATCTCGAACGCGTCTCTCTGAAATACGAAGGACTCGCGCCATGGGAGATTTGGCTCTCGGAAGCACAGGAACGCATGGTCATTGCCGTACCTCCTGAAAACTTAGATGAATTGATAGAGATATGTGAGGCAGAATTCGTTGAGGCAACGGTCCTCGGCAGTTTCACAGATACACACAGATTACAAGTCTTTTACGAAGGTAGAATTGTTGCGGATTTAGAGATGGAATTCCTGCACAACGGCTTACCACAACCCATTAAACAGGCGGTCTGGAATCCACCAAAGCACCCAGAAATGCCGTCGCGAGATACAGAAACCCAAGACTATACAGACGACCTCTGCCAACTCCTCGCGAGTCCAAACATAGCGAGTAAAGAATCTGTTATCCGGCAGTATGACCACGGTGTGCAAGGGGGTATCGTTATTAACCCACTCATTGGCGCGGAAAATGATGGACCGAGTGACGCGTGCGTCGTCACGCCAGTAATTGGAAGCCGAAAGGGTGTAATCATTGCCAACGGGATTAACCCGAAATATAGCGATGTGGATCCGTATCTCAGCGCAGCGGCGGCAATCGATGAGGCGTTGCGGAACATCGTCGCTGTCGGTGGAACACTGGAAAAAACGGCACTGTTGGACAATTTTTGTTGGGGCAACCCTGACAAACCCGACAGACTTGGAGAGTTGGTCCGGGCAGCAAGAGCATGCTATGACCTTGCAACCGCTTACGGCACGCCTTTCATCTCTGGTAAGGATAGCCTCTACAACGAATATAGCGACACAACAACCGGTGAACAACGCGCAATTCCAGCGACGCTGCTTATATCCGCTATTTGTGTGATGCCCGACATCCAGCGCGCCGTCACGATGGACGTAAAAGCCCCTGGTAACTATATCTATGTTGTTGGGAACACTTACGCTGAATTGGGCGGATCCCACTACTTTGGTATCCACGGATTCATTGGAAACAACGCACCCATCGTCCGTCCAGATGAAGGCAAACTGACGATGGCACGACTCAGCACTGCAATCGGTAAGGGGTTGGTGCGTTCTTGCCACGACTGTTCTGAAGGCGGTATCGGTGTCGCAGCGGCGGAGATGGCATTTTCTGGTGGATACGGGATGTCCTTGAACCTGAGTAGCATCCCAACGGGTGAGGAGATTGCTGCTGACGACATGCTCCTGTTTTCGGAGTCAAACAGCCGTTTTCTTGTAGAAGTCGAACCGCAACACCAAGAGGCTTACGAAACCCTTATGAAGGACGTACCGACAGGCTGCCTCGGCACCGTTACGGACACACCAAACTTTATCATCAACGGAATTGCGGGACACCAAATCGTTGAAACCCCAATTGATACTCTCAAATCCGCATGGCAGGCACCGTTGCAGTTTTAAGTCTTACGCGATAGGCGGTCTCACTTGAAACCGATCTCACACCTCTAACCAAACATCAGAGAAACCTATTAGGTCAACCTATAAGGAGATCTCATAGTTAATGCAGAAACCCAAAGTCCTCATCTTACGAACTGCTGGGACGAACTGCGATGTAGAAACGGATGCAGCGTTCCAACTCGCCGGTGCAGAGACGGCGTTAATACACATCCAAAACCTTATATCTGGAAAAATCGACTTAGCCGACTATCAAATCCTTGCCATTCCGGGTGGTTTCTCCTACGGCGATGACATTTCAGCCGGTATTCTCTTGGCAGTCGAGATGAAACATAAACTTGCAGATGCTTTGAACAAGTTTGTTGCTGATGACAAACTGATACTCGGTATATGCAACGGATTCCAAGTGCTGGTGCGAACAGGGCTGTTGCCTGGGATAAGTTCCTCGGAAAACGGCGCGTCAGAAATGACACAGCGCGCGACATTGGCAATGAATACTTCGGCAAAATTTGAGTGTCGATGGGTGGACTTGGAAACACAAGAAAGTCCGTGTGTCTTTACAAAAGGTATCAAAGCGGGGATCTATCTCCCCGTTGCACACGCTGAAGGACGGTTCACCGCTCCGTCAGATGTGCTGAAAGAGTTAGAATCAAACAAGCAAGTTGTGTTCCGGTATGCCAAAAGCAGATACCCCGACAACCCAAACGGCTCTGACGCTGATATTGCCGGTATCTGCGACCCAACAGGTAGAATCTTCGGATTAATGCCCCACCCAGAACGGTTTCTGATGAAGTGGAATCACCCTCGCTGGACGCGACTCGCCGAGAGAGAAAGAACGAGTTCCGAAGAAGGCGATGGACTCGCTATCTTCAAAAACGCCGTTCATTACATCACATCGCATGCCAAATAAATTATACCGCCGTTTACTCCCCTTCTATATGAAATTGCCAGTGTTCTGGGCATTCATCGTACTTTCAGTGTTGGGGCAGCTACTTTGGGTGGTTGCTATCTCATACGACGCCCGTATCGATCTCCGTTGGTCGAGCGTCGGCTACGGCTTGGGTGTCGGTTTAGGATTTATGCAGGGTAAGTGGACATCTCGCTTATGGGATCAATCCTATATAAAGGTTTTAAAGCGGCAGATAACCTTCTGGGAAGCGAAAGGGGCGAAACTCTTAACTTTCTACACCTGCTTTGCCCTCGGTTTACCGATTCTCTGTCCCTTCCTCATCCGTTCGCTTGACACGTTAGCAGGCATTCAATCTTATGTCTTCGGCTTTATTGGTGCGATGAACGTGGCACTGCTGCTGTGGGTGCGGCGGATGCCCAAGTGAATTGGTTGGCACCGGTTCCATTTGCAAAATCGTTCCAAATGTGGTAAACTCTATACAAATCAGCAGACTTAGAAAGACTCTTGGAGGGTTTAACATGCGTCCGCTAACAATTTCATTGCCAGACTATCTCTACGAAAAATTGACACAACAAGCCCAAGCATTTGAAACTTCTCTGGAAGAATTAGTGTTGTTCCAACTCAAGCGTGACGAAGCACGAGATGCTGCGTCAGCGTTCCTAAGGAAGCGTGCTGGTAGATGCTTAACAGTAAGAGAACCTGTTTTTAAGGAAACAGTCCCACCTCTTTGGGTAGTTCCTATCTTCACTAACGTCGCGCCGCCTGTAGAGGTTGGAGAGATAATCGTTGATGCTGACACCGGGGAAGTTTTAAGTACACAGCAAGATGTGGTTAAAATGATGAAGAAGGGGCACGTTAGCTTTGGATTTGAGTCATTTGCTATAGAGAAACAAGAACGCTTGGCGGAACTCTTGGCATTAAATAATGAAAGGACGTTAGAATCGAACGAAAAACAAGAAATGGAAACACTTCTTGCTGAAGAACAAAAACTTCAAATCCGAAATCTCGAAACTTTGGAGAAACGGCTTTTATCATAGCGAGGCATGATATATGCGTGTAAGTGATCCGTTGCGTGGTGTTGTAGCAAATCGCGCAAATGAGATGTGTGAGTACTGTCAGTATCCAGAGACAGTGTCTTCCGCCCCGCTGGAGGTAGACCACATTGTGCCACAATCTGCAAAAGGACCAACACAACCCGAAAATTTAGCACTCGCCTGTTCACACTGTAACAGATACAAATCTAAACACCAAATAGGCACTGATCCGCTCACAAAAATAGATGTTAGACTTTTTAATCCTCGTACCGATAACTGGAGAGTTAATTTCGTTTTAAATCGGAAAACTGGTGAGATCGAAGGGCAAACACCCATAGGTCGAGCAACAGTTGTCGTTCTTTTGATGAATACCGAACATCGGATCCAAATGAGGCGGAGACTAATAAACCTTCAAGTTTTATGAAGATTTCAAAGACAATGTCAACTTACCGTCGATTTTTGAAAAACCTCCAACCCTTAGGAGGTTTTTGCCTTTAACCCAAAAAAAGTATGCAACTCGATAGAAACCAACGAAAAGCCGTGAAACACAAGACGGGTCCCGCGATTGTTATCGCCGGACCGGGTAGTGGAAAAACGACCGTCGTAACGGCACGGATTCTGAACCTCATCCAAACACATAACATCCCGCCCTCACACATCCTCGCCATCGCTTTCAATAGAAAAGCCGTCGAGGAAATGGAGACGCGAGTCCTCCGGGGACTCGTTTCATCAAAACCGATTGACCGAACTGGAACCGACCTAAGACCTAAAATCCGAACCCTCCATGCATTTGGCAAAGACATCATCACCGAAAACTATAAACGCACCGGATTTAACGAATATCCTGAGATTTGGACAGGGCAAATCGACCAAATCATTTCAGAAGAACGGAAACAAATTGAACGTGAAGCTTCATCTACCTCGGTCGCCATTTATAAAATCGAGAATCAGGAAACTGGTAAGTGTTACATCGGACAAACCACGAACCCAGATCGTCGTAGAAAGGAACACTTCAGTCATTCATCAAACGATAGACTCCGGCACGCCATTCGTTCGGAAGGCGAAACACAGTTCAATTTCGAGGTGCTGGAGTGGGTTCCTGGACGCGAGGCAAATCGTCGGGAGGCACACTGGATTGCGTTCTATAGGGAACGCGCGAGTGTATTTAACAGAGCAGATCCATTAAGAGTGGTGTATAGCAACCAACTCATCCTTGAAATGTTCTGTCAACACTTCGATATGCCCTATAAAGAGCATCTCGATAGAGACCCTGATTTCGAGAATCTCCGAGAACGTTTCAAGGACATAAAAGAGACCGTCATGCGAGCCAAGCGACAGGTTGTCACAGGCGTGTTCGACCCAACGACACTTGAGGATCGCGTCGCACAAGCATTTGCTATAAAATACGAAACCCTCAAAGCCGAGGCAAACGCCCTTGATTTCGAGGATATGATTATCCACGCAGCAAATTTACTTGATACCTATCCAGACCTCCGACAAACTTATCGCAATAAATACCCGTATGTCCTTGTTGATGAGTTTCAAGATATTTCCCCAGCCGACTTTCGGCTTATTTCACACCTTTCAGAGAATCTCTTCGCTGTGGGTGACGACGATCAAGCAATTTATAGCTTCCGTGGCGGCGATTCACGGATTATGCAGGAATTCACTAACCGACGAGACGTGACAAAATATGAAATCACACGCAATTACCGCTCCACATCAACAATCGTTGAACACGCCAGAGCCTTGATTGAGCGAAATGCCCAACGTATCCGCAAAAATCTCCGCGCCTACAATCCAAGGCAGCACGACATAAAAATCGTTGAGACGACACCTGAAACCGTAGAAGCTACGTTGCTGCGTGAATTGGACTCACGACAAGAGGCTGCTGTTTTGGCGCGGACGAACTATGAGACGGAACAGATTCAAGAGATACTCGCTAAGCTCACAACCTCCGCTGAAGTAACAACGATTCACAAAGCAAAAGGACGGGAATGGGAAAAGGTGATTCTTGTCCACAACACACTGGAACGGCGTTTTCCGCGTCGCGATAGTGAGACCTTAGAGGAGCGACGTGTTTTCTACGTCGCGATGACGCGTGCTAAGTCGGCGTTAGTTGTTCTTGGTGGGAGGTGTCCATTTGTGCCGGAGTTTGAGAAGATTCCTAAAAACATGGGCTATTATCTCCGGCAGCTAGGATATTGGTGGGCGCGAAAGAGATTGAAAGATGTAAGTTAATTGACATCCGAACGGGATTTGTTGTAAGATAAAGCATAATTCCAAGCGTTTTTGACAGACTCCAGTTCATTTCATCAACTAAGGAGATAGACTCATGGCATTTTTGAGACACATCGCACTCCGAACAAAGGATATGGAAGCCTCGCGTCGTTTTTATGAAACCATCGGTTTTCAGTTTGTTGGCTATCGAGGACGCGGCGGACTGGACCTCTCTGACGGCACGTTGAACATGACGATCCTCCAATACAATGGCACAGAACGTCCACCCTTTGAGGAAGGGACAGAATTTATCCACTTCGGTATCATCGTCGAAGACTTAGCGAGCATTTACAATACCCTCCGAGACGGCAGTTTTGAATTGATCATGGACAATGTGAAGAAGGGTGATGAAATTGATGACAACAAGCCGCCGGAACGTTCCTTCAAAGTTGCCGATCCAGACGGAAATGTTGTCGATATTACCTGTGCGACTGATGAGTGGCGGGGTGTGTCGATTTAACGGATAGGATGCACAATGGCATTTCAATTTCAAGATTCCATGGTCAACGAATATCTCTCGCAAGGCTACCTAATCTTTCGAGGGATTGTTCCACCTTCCTTGCTTACCGATCTGCGTCGTGAGGCAGAAAAGGCACGCCATTTGGCACATAAACTCAATGGACCCCAGACGCAACGAATCCAACCGTTATCCAATTATGGCGATGAATTAGACCTCAAACCTTTTTATGACTATACGGAGTTACCAGAACTCCGAGATGCCGTCGCGAAATTGCTCGGTGATAACTACACGCACGGTCATGTTGACATCATGGGATTGCTCGTCGAGCCGCTTGAGCATCCGTGGCATATTGGGTGGCACCGAGACGGCGTTGTGGAAGTCCCACCCGAAGCGCGTGATGAGATTGTTAACGCGAAACTGGCGGAGGTCTGGTACGATCTACGGCACTTCAATCAGGTCAACTGTGCGATTTATGCCGATTCCTGTACGTGGTTCGTGCCGGGAAGCCACCTTCGACAATGGGATCTGCCCGGTGAGGAACAGTCCACAGGCGATCCGAGACTCCGCAGACCTGCTGAAGGACAGTCGAATGCGGAGGCAGAACGATACTGCTTAGCGCACTGTAGGCAGTTTCCCGGAGCCGTTCAGGTACATCTTGGACCCGGAGATTTTATGGTGTACCGGAATCTGGCGTGGCACACTGGCAACTACATAACCTATCAACCCCGCGCAACCATCCACGATGTCGTTCGCTACGAAGGGAAAAAAGATTGGACGGACTGGCAACAGACAAAACTGGATGCTGTCAAACGGATGAAGGAAAAATCGGCAACAGAACAAAACTGACTGCCTTGAACTTCTACCCTTTTGGATTGACAAAATAACGCAAACCCGTATAATTGCCTAAAACTGGAATCCATTCCCTGATTACAAGGAGACAGCGAAAATGAGTCAAATTGGAGCAAAGCCCGTTACTGCACCGGGTTGGACTGCCAAACCGAAAAACGGTATTGCTATTGTTGATTGTGATGTCCACCACAATTTCCGCCATCCTACACAATTGTTGCCCTACCTGTCAAAGTTCTATCAGGAACACCTCCTTGATCAAGGATTACATCTCGGTGGGTATCCGAATATCCCGATTCGGAGCAACCGCGTAGACCTTAAAGGGAGAATCGAAGAAGCCGTTGAATCAACACCGAAAAATTCGGGTGGCGACCCAAGAGATTTCAACTTCACATTAGCGTTCATGCAAGAGGAGCATCTCGACGTTTGGAATATCGACGTTGCTGTGCTTACGGGTCCCCCCGTGTTCTACGGATACTCTGGACTCCCGGATGTTGACTGGGCAGCCGTGCTCTGCCGTGCTTTTAACGACTGGACAATTGAGCATTGGCTTGAGAAAGACAAACGTGTTGTCAATGCTATCCTTATCTCGCCATCGGACCCGCCGCAAGCTGTGGAAGAGATTAACAGGCTTGCAGACCGGAAAGACACTGTCGCTGTCATGGTGCCGATGGGAACGAGTCGCCCGTTCGGCAATCGTTTTTATCACCCGATATGGGAGGCATGCGAAGCACACGGACTCCCTGTCATATCACATATCGGTGGCGGCGGTGGTGCCAATCGAAACGTACCAACCCCAGTTGGACATCCCACCTACTACATGGAAAATCGGATGAGTCGTCCCTATGTTGCCAGCACACACGCGACATCTCTCATTTGCGAAGGCGTTTTTGAAAAGTTTCCGAATCTCAAGTTTGCTCTTATTGAAGCGCAACAGATGTGGGCGGTGCCGGTGATGTGGCATTTGGATACCGATTGGAAAGCCCTACGCGATCAGACTCCGTGGCTTAAACGTCTACCCAGTGAATACTTCCGCGAACACATCCGAATTGGATCGCAGCCGATGCATGAACCTGAAAAACCGGAACAGATGTATCAGATGTTAGAGATGATACACGCCGATGAAACGCTGATATTCTGTTCAGATTTTCCTCATTTCGACTGGAACGATCCGGTGACTGTACTTCCCGAACTTTCTGACGACTTGAAACATCGTATCTTCGCACAAAACGCGCTCGATATCCTTCGATTGGATTTAGAGAAAGCCAACGGATCCCCGAAGCCAATATCGAATTAATCAGAAACCTGCCTGAAACGAAGTGGAAGGCAGCCCAGGAGAAATAAATTAAAAAATGGCACGTGTTGTCGTCGGAAAAGTGTCGGAAATTCCACCCGGGAAACGTAAGATCATTGTCCCGTTCCGTGGCAAAGCAGGTATCGGGGTCTTTAATGTTGGTGGTAAGTTTTACGCCGTCCGTAACATCTGTCCACATAAGCATGGACCTCTTTGTACAGGTGAACTCACGGGGCGGTTCGCCGCTGACGTACCACCTTCTATTGATGGGGCAACGCTCTCTGTTGACGGCTTAGGCGAGGTGCTTCGTTGCCCTTGGCACCAATGGACCTTCGACATCGCTACCGGACAGTGCCTCGTCAAGGAAACATTGCGTGTAGCAACTTATTCTGTCAAGGTTGAAGGGGACGATGTGGTTGTAGAATACGATGGCTAAGTTGACAGTCATCAGTCGGGATTAGAGAATTCACAGGATTATTGTTTCTGTATCTTGGTTGAAAATCGTTCTTCATTGCCCTATTATTGAGTTATTTTTCTCAATTTCATTTAGATTTTGGTCTTTGTGGGGTACGTTTCGTTAGATGAGGTCTGGCAGCTCGCAAACTAACAGTTTGCGGTACAAAAACGCAACGGAGGACAAAATGATTAACAGAATTCCGAGATCAGTGTTTGTTCTTGCTGTTATAGCAACTGTTTTAACGGCAGCAAATTCAGCACATGCGCGTCAAGCAATTACCGATGGATTGGTGAGTTACTGGTCGTTCAATAAAGATTCAGTCGCAGGTAAAACGGTTAAAGATATTTTCGGGGCAAACGATGGAACCATGGATGGGAATGTTGAGGTTGTTAACGGTAAAGTTGGTGAGGCACTCAAGTTTAGTGGCGGTCATGTTGATTGTGGAGCAGATAAGAGTTTAACCGACATTGGCGATCAGATTACATTGGAGGTGTGGATAAAACCTGAGAAACCTGGCTGGGCGATTTTCGCGGGTATATCGAGATCAGGAAATAATTCTTATGTGATCGCGTGGTCAGACCAAACTCGGGTTGATTTTAATCTCTGGAACGGTGCCTTAGAGACATGGCCCTTTCACAGCGTCGGTCAGCCCGATGTAGGGAAATGGCATCACGTCGCTGGCGTTTACGACGGATCCGAAGCCATTATTTATATCAATGGTGAAGTGGACAATGAGAAAAAATTTGAAGGCGTTCTCAAACATAACGGAGAGAACTTTTGGATGGGTGCCAGAAAATCGGATGGACTCCCTTACCACGGCATTCTTGACGAACTTCGTCTTTACAACCGCGGTCTCAGTCAAGCGGAGATTGAAAACAACCTTGATGCCGTCGGTCTTGCTGTTGACCCAACCCAGAAATTAGCACTCACCTGGGGAGCAATAAAGATTTCAAAGTAGGGCATCCGTTGTGGTTTCCCCCTAACGTGCTATAAATAGCACTACTACAAATCGAGTTGCTCATAGTAGGGTGATTCATCGCTCATCAACTACAGAAGTGCTTTTTATTTTTGTCTAACCTCGCTTTTTTGAAAAAAACAAGATACATGATGCGCAAGCAATCTCGCTTTTCCATTGAAGAAGTCACGCCCGACCATCCGGATTGGCAGGAATTCGTTGTGCTCGTCAACGACTTAAAGCAAGAAGGTTGGGCATTTAATCCGTATTTTGAGCAGTTTTCACGTTATTTTTTAGCGGCAAAACAAGATGGGGTCATCGTCGGATTTCTCATGTTCGTTGTGTGGGACATCGGTCCGCACGACCGCGATCATCCTCCTATCCAGATAAACGGAAAAACGCTCAGAGAGGCGAAGATCCTTGCGTTCGGTGTGAAGGAAGGTTACCGACGACACGGTATCGGCACTGCCCTTCAAGAATATACTATTAAGCAAGCAAAGTTATTTAATTGTTACCAAGTTCGATCCGTCAGCGGCGAGAATTACCCTGAAAATCATCTTCTTAAACTCTCTATGGGATTTGCTGTAGAGCCGATGGAGCGTGACGAGAAATGTTTGGCTTTTGTCCTGCCGCTTAAATTACCGAGAGAGAAGTAATCTTTTATGAGACAACTCACCGACCCTGAGAAACAGCAGCTTGAAGGAAAAATTAAAAAGGAGCAAGAACGCCAGCAGACCCTCCGAGAAAAGAACCCAGACCTACCGGAGTCTTTTGAAAAGGCATCTGCAAAAACGGGGTTTGCGAGGAAAATAGCATTAAAGCATCTCTGGAAATATGGTCTACTTGGTCTTATCCTTTGCCTGCTTGCCTATAATGTCTTTCGATTTCTCACCTGGCACAATTTTGGCTCTAACAGGCTGCTCAATGTCAACATTCTTGTCGCGCTAATGTTATTGTTCACGCACATCGGTTTTAACTTCACAAAAACAGGACGGAAAAGTCGTATTATGAAGACGGTTGCCTGTGTTTGGATAGTATTGGTATTCGCTTATATCTACATCGCTTGGATTGCTTGACGGACGGCTATTTTACAACATTTGAGGGAAGATGATTAAAGCAGTATTCTTTGACCTTGATAACACGCTCTGCGACTCTGATACAGCATGGGACATTGCGACAGGAGAGACATTCCAATTGCTACGTAAGTACGAACCGGATGTCTCGGAAGATACTATTACACAAGCGTGGCGGACAGTTCATCAGGAACTTTTTGGACAACTCAATGCCGGAAAAGGCTCTATGGCTGAGCTGAGAGACAAACGTTTTCACTGTTTATTCCGGGAACTCGGTCTGCCTATAGGTAAAATTGTAGAAGAACTCAACAACTTTTTGAGTTCGCGTTACCTCACAAGTTTGCGTCTTTACGAAGATGTCACGGTACTTGAGGCGTTACACACATACCATGTCGGTATTGTTACAAATGGTGCACACGATAACCATACGGACAGCCAATTTTCTAAAGTCCAACATCTCGGACTCAGTAAACGTATCCAATCGCTGACAATTTCCGATGAAGTCGGTGTCAGGAAACCAAACATCAAAGTCTTCACAGTCGCTTGTGAGCGTGCCGGTGTTCTACCCAAAGAAGTTGTGTTTGTCGGTGACTCCATTGAGAATGACATTGTTGGGGCGAACCGTGTGGGTATGACAAGCGTCCTTATTGACCGAAAATCTGATGGGCGGATACCGGAAACAGGGGATGAACGACCGGATTATGTAGTTTCAAATCTACACGATGTGTTGTCCTGCTTGGGACACAAAGCGGATTAGCATTGCTATAACACAGGCACAAGAGGAATCCACAATGGATAAAACCTACAACGTTGCGATAATTGGGTGCGGTGGGATTTCGCACATGCACGCCGGATGGTATGTGAATGAACCGCGGGCTTCTCTGACTGCGATTGCCGATATTAATGCAGCGGGATTGAAGGCGTATGGTGAACAGTACGGTGTCGAAAAACAGTATACCGATTATATTGAAATGCTTGAGACGGAAGAGATTGATCTGGTCTCTGTTTGTACGCGTCCGAAACTGCATGCGCCGGTCGTAATTGAAACCGCAAAACGGGGTGTGAAGGGGATTCTATCCGAAAAACCGATGGCAGAAAACCTCGGGCAAGCACGCGAGATGCTCGAAACCTGTTCACAACACGACGTTAAATTGGCGATTGACCATCAAGTCCGGTTTAGTGCACCCTATCAACTCGCAAGACAGATGATTGCTGACGGTGCTATTGGGGACCTTTTCCGTATTCACGGTGTCTGTAGCGGTGGCGATCTGAAAGACAACGCTACGCACACTGTTGATCTAATGCGATATGTCTACAGCGATCGTTCGGTTACTTGGGTGATTGGTCAGATTGAACGTATCAACACACCGATGAAATATGATCTGCACTCTGAAGACTTCTCGTTGGGTTACTTCAAGTTCGAGGATAATGTCCGCGCTATCATTGAAGGTGGGAGCGACACCGCTCCGGGGTATCACCACATCTACTGCTATGGCACGGAAGGTGAACTCGAACTCGCTGCTCCGGGCGGTCCCTCTCTCCGCGTCCGAAACACAGCATCGGGATGTGCTTGGATCGCGCCTGAACTTCCCTCAGAAAGCAACCCTGTACGAGACATGATAGCCGCTATTGAAGAGGACCGGGAGCATCGTTCAAGTGGTTATCAAGGATACGCAACTCACGAACTGCTTATGGCGATTTACGAGTCGTCTCGGAAACGGCGGCGGATTCATCTGCCCCTTGAAGAGATGGAATCACCCCTAACGTTGATGATTGAGGACGGATGGATATAGGACTATGAACACAGCCATCGAAAAAACAGAAGCACTTATTCATTCCACACGCGTACTCGAGTCAATGTATGAGGGCGATCCTTATCGACCGTGCTATCACTTCACCCCGCCGTTCGGCTGGATGAACGACATTAACGGTTCCATCTTTTGGAAAGGTCGATATCATATCTTCTATCAGCACAACCCGGAAGGTGGCTATTGGAAATGGATGCAGTGGGGACACGCATCGAGTGTTGATTTGGTGCATTGGGTGCATCATCCGATTGCTTTAACGCCCGATCTCGATGGACCAGACCGCGATGGTTGTTTCAGCGGCGGTGCTCTCGTAAATCGGGAGGGTACCCCGACGTTCATCTATCATGGGGTTCCTGACGGAACGTGCATCGCAGCGAGTGATGATGACTTGCTTATTACGTGGGACAAACATCCAGCCAATCCGGTGATTCCAGTGCCAAAACCTGGGGAGAAAGGACACGGCGAGTATATTGTATTTGACCCGTGTGCTTGGCTGGAGGGCGATACCTACTACGCACTCATCGGGAACAGAATACCGGAACAAGTCGGGGACGGCACGGCTCTGTTTAAGTCGTCCAATCTTGTAGAGTGGGAATTCGTGCGCTCTTTTTATCAATCGCGGCGTGAGTGGACAGACGCGGAAGAAGATTGTGCAGTACCCGATTTTTATCCGTTAGGCGACAAGCACATGCTGCTGTTTTGTAGCCATTGGCAAGGCACGCAGTATTACCTCGGTAGATTTGAAAATGAAGCGTATCATGTTGAGAATTACGGACGCATGAGTTGGGCGGGTGGCATGCTCGGTGGACCGCGTTCCTTGTTAGACGCGCACGGACGACGTATCTTTTTCGATTGGATTCGGGAAATTCGCGACATTGAAGAGGAACGCGCTTCGGGTTGGTCAGGAGTTATGACCTTGCCACGCGTCCTCTCCCTCGCAACCGATGGTAGTCTGCAGATTGAACCGGTGCCAGAGTTAGACTGCCTACGGATGAACCCGAAAGAACTCAAAAACATCACACTGAACACTGATGAGGCGTTGAACTTAGAAGAAATTCAAGGGAATTGCCTTGAGTTGGCTGTTGAGATTGATCCCAAGGATGCAACCGAAGTCGGCGTTCAGGTGCTCTGCTCACCTAATCAGGCTGAGCGAACCGGGATTCTGTATGTTCCAGGGGAAGGGACTTTAAAAATAGACATCAGTCGTTCTACTTTAAACGACGCTATCCGCTATCCACACTACCGAGATGCCGGTGGTACCGCGAGATTGCCGGAGTCGGAGCAGTTTGTCGATGCCCAGCACGCGCCATTCGCATTGAAAGACAATGAAACGCTTCAACTCCGCATCTATGTCGATAAGTCTGTGGTTGAAGTATTTGCTAACGGTAGGCAGTGTATTACGCAACGCGTCTACCCGACGCGCGCTGATAGTATTGGTGTAAGGTTGTTGAGTCGTGGCGGACAGGCACACTTCCAATCCGTGCAAGCGTGGAACATGGCACCAGCGTTTTGAGAGACTACTTTATGATTGATCCGAAATTAGAGGGAAAAGTGGCACTGATTACGGGTGCCAACCATGGTATCGGTGCCGCAACAGCATTGGCACTCGGCAAACAAGGTGTGAAAGTATTTGCTTCATTTTTTTGTCCACCCTGTCAATACAGCAAAGAAAAACTGAAACGTGCCGAAAAATCAGGAATAGGCGGAGATACGCTTTACCGAGCCATGCAACAGAAGCCCATTTCTGAACTTGTCAATCGGTTTAGAGATGCCGAGATGACAATATCTGCTTTAGAGGCGGACCTTGCTGAGGAAACAAACATCTCAAAACTCTTTGATGCATGTGAGAAAGAATTCGGTCCCATCGACATCTTGATTAATAATCATACCCACTGCGTGTTAGAGACATTTGACCCGGAACAAACTTCAAGAGCAGGGAGTGGTATTTTCTTATCAACTGCTGCAAATATTGATGCCCACTTTGTTATCAATTCTCGGGCTTATGCCTTGATGATGCAAGCGTATCTGAACCAATACCTGAGAAATGGATTGAACTGGGGCCGGATTGTTAATACGAGTACGGATGCCGCACATTGTCACCCGTTGAATGTTAGTTATGCAGCAAGCAAACACGCCATCGAATCCTATAGCCGCTCCGCCGCGTGTGAGTTGGGGAAATACGGGATCACGGTGAATGTCGTTGCTCCCGGACCTGTGCAGACAGGTTACATTGAACCAGAGAACGAAAAAGCAATTGCGAAATCTACACCCTTAGGAAGGGTTGGCAAACCCGAAGATGTGGCTGATGTCACAGTTTTTCTCTGTTCTGAACAGGCGCGGTGGCTCACAGGGCAGCTGCTATACGTTGGTGGCGGCTATCGAATACCACAATAAATATGGGCAGTATTTTCGCCGATAAACTACTAAAGTGTTAACCAGCACGTTTGAGGTAATATCATGGGTTATGAAATTCCGAAAACAGTTTTAGGTCGCACAGGCTTGACAGTCACTCGGCTCGGTGTCGGCGGCGCGTATTGTGAATCTGCTGAGGTGTACCGCAGGGCAATTGATGCTGGTATTAATTATATTGATACGGCGCGCGCATACAGAGATGGCGAGGATGAAAAAGTCATCGGAACAGCAATAAAAGGACAACGCGATAAACTTATTATTGCGACCAAAACACACGAACGCGATGCCATCAGCGCACGGAAAGACCTTGAAACATCTCTACGGACACTTAGCGTCGATTACATTGACATCTACCAACTGCATCATCTGAATACGCAAGACGGACGCGTCAAAGCACTGGCACCCGGCGGCGCGATGGAGATGGCACAGAAAGCACGAGAGGAGGGGCTTGTGCGATTCATCGGTGTGACTGGGCACGATTGGTTTCAGGTGCAAGAAGCGGTCGCCACTGGACTTTTCGATACGGTTCTCTGCTGGTACAATTGTGCGATGAAAATACCTGAACGTACTGTTTTTCCCGCAGCCGATAAACATGATACAGGCGTGGTCATTATGAATGCCTCGCGTAATGATAGACTCTTTGATGCGTCAGACGCACCATCCCCAGAGGAATTCTATCGCTATGTGCTGAGTCATCAGAGCGTCAATGTAACGATTATGGGATTGAGGGACATTGAACGGTTTCATCGCGTTGCCAAAGCACTCTCCGAGCAAGAAACGTTAACATCCCAGGCGAAAATGGGTTTGGAAACCTATGGGGCACAGCTGCTCCAAAAAGGGAAATTATAATATCTGAAAGTTAGTAAGAAAATGAGTAAATTTGCCTACTTATTAACAGGCAAACGGAGTCTTGATGAACAAAAGTGACTCTAATCAAATGAACGTCCGTTCTAAAGAATCTTATCCGCATGAAAAACGCAATTTAATTGTATTCGCCTTGAATCAAATTGTGATGCGTTTCGGTTGGATGTTCAAATCCGAGTCTGTGGTCATTCCGGCGTTTATCGACACCTACACGTCGTCTGGCACCATCCGTGGATTGCTCCCACTCATTTTACGCATTGGACAGAGTTTGCCGCAATTTCTGGTTGCGCAGCGCGTTGCACAGATGCCGAAAAAACAGGCATTCTTCGTTTTCACAAGTTTCGGTTTTGCGATCCCGTGGTGCGTGTTGTCTCTTATATTGGGTGTAACAGACTGGTCAGCCAATATTATTGTTGCGACTTTCCTTGTACTATGTACCGTGCACTGGCTTGCTGTCGGTTGCAATCATCTGGCTAACGGGACGCTACAAGGCAAACTCATCAGTCCAGAAAAACGGGGGCGCCTCCTCGCTTACTCTAATATCATCGGCTGTACGATTTCGATTGGCCTCGCTTTTTATCTGCTACCGCGTTGGCTTTCTGATAACGCTGCCCATTATATAGTGCTTTTCAATGCAACGGCTATCTCCTTTGGTGTTGCCGCTTTGGTGAGTTTCTGGTTTAAAGAGCTTCCGTCACGACCCCAACGTAACGCTCCCTTTTTTCAGTTTCTCGGAGATGCCCTCCTCTTATTGAGATACGATAGAAACTTTCGACGATTTGCGATTGTTATCTTGCTGTTTTATTCAATCTGGCCCCTTTTTCCACATTATACCGTTTTCGGACAGCGGACCTTAGGGTTAGTCCCTTCCGGTTTTGTTGCGTTGATCGTCGCACAGAATGCGTCCAATGCCGTCGGTGCTGGCATCATGGGCAATATCGCAGACCGCTCGGGCAACCGATTGGTTTTGCGCATTCTGATATTAATCAGTGCCTGTATGCCGCTGTTAGCGATTGGCATTAGTCGCATGCCTTCCGGTGGGCAATTCTATTGGATTGTCTTTGCCCTTATGGGATTCACACCCGTGTCTGCTCGCATTGTCACAAACTATACCCTTGAAATCGCGCCACAAGAAAAACACCCACAATACCTCGGCGTGATGAGCCTTTTTCAAGCCATTCCCTTGTTTGTTTCACCCTTAATTGGAGCACTTATCGAGACATTAGCGTTTGAACCGGTTTTCATCAGCTGTTCAGTACTCGTTTCAATTGGGTTCTTGTTGACTTTCAGACTGGACGAACCGCGATTCAACCAAGGCACCTAATCACGAGCATTCGATTATCAAGTTAGTACAGGAAAATCCACCATGGGAGAGAAAATGTCGTGCCCATTTTGTGGCACCCAAGTTGAATACGCCATCGAAAATTCCCCCGATTGGTACCGAGATTCGTCTCTACCTGTCTATCGGATCGATTGTCACGATAGATGCAGACAGTATTGGCTCGAAGCAATTTCTGGTCACCCTCCACAGATTGATCCCGATATCCTTGCCTTCCTTGACTCCCTCAATGATGCACAACGCACGTTTATCTCCGAATCCACACAACACGCCTGCGACAACGACATTTTGATAGTTTATAGCAAAAGGGGTTTACAGTTCCTTGCCACCGATTGGCACTATGCAAAAGCGGCTGTTGGGTCGTATGGATTGAATAACGCCTCATTCCGAATTAGTGGGGTTGGATTTGATATTGCGAACATGTTGTTTTTCGTGGATACTGAAGACGCCCGGTTCACACTGAGACTCCATCAAGCTGGAACTGCTGTGTATAAAATTCAATCCGAAATCTATTGGCTACAGGCACTGCGGAATAAGGGTGGTATCAAGACCCTCTCACCCGTGCCAGGACGTGATGGCGAAATGATTCAGTGTACCTCTCCAAACGATCTACCGTCGCGCTATGCGACTGTATACGATTGGATTCCTGGCGAGACATTGGGTGCCCTTTCGGCAGCGGAAAAGACACCAGAATTGATTCGGAGTCTTGGATCAATAGTGGGTCGTATGCACTCTGTGTCGGAAACGTTAGAATTGCCAGACTGGTTTACCCGTCCTCGGTACTACGATATAGAGTGGGTTACGCTGCAAGTTGAAAAGGCACTTGCAAGTGGCAATATAGATGACTCAGCGGAGGCACGTGAAAAACTCGCTTCGCTTCCTTCGCGTTTCTCTCAGTTTGTTGCAGAACATGGTGAGAGACGAGACGCTTTTGGACTGATTCACTTGGATTTGGCACCGCATAATATCGTCGTCTCGGAGGGGCAGCTCTGCCCAATTGACGTGATGCAATTTGGATTTGGCTATTATCTTTCAGATATTCTAACGCTTTCACGCCAATTGAGTAAGTCTGAACAGGCAATTTTCTTTGAGGGTTATCAAGAAGTGCGCCTACTCCCGAAAGATTATCAGCAACAGTTGGCTTTATTTGAGGAGATACGGGCGTTGTGACCTAAACGATAAGCGCGGGACAGGGAAGAATTCTATGAAGGATACAATCTATTTAAGTTTTTCAGATTCAGGTACAACAATCAGACGTAAAACTTAATCTTGGAGGAAAAAGATGAAACACATTTATCACAAAGAAGATGCCGAAGTCGTACGTATCGAGGGGGAAGCACCACGAACCTTGTACACCCTCGTTGAACCGAATACTGTCGGTACTTCACATTTCGCGATGGGACTCGAAGAGGTCGATCCCAATAGTGAAATTCCACTTCACTCGCACAGTGAGGCCGAAGAGATTATTTTTGTCTATGGTGGACAAGGCAAAGCGTTTGTCGGTGATGAAGTTGCTGATCTGAAACCTGGTACAGTCATCTATCTCCCCCCCAATGTGGAACACCGCTTTGTTAATACAGGCGATGAACCGCTCTGGATTACATGGACGCTCTCACCCCCCGGTTTTGAGAAACAGATCCGCAGGATTGCTGATGGTTCTGCCGGAATGGAAGTCTTTAGCCAGTCCTAAAATACGCCTAAATTTTGAGGGAACTGTGAATTGAATCGTGGAGGATTTAGAAATTGAATATTACAACCTGGGGTTCGATCGCCTCTTCAAAGAACTTCACTTATAAAGTAGAGGCGAAACGCCCTGGAGTTCTAAAACAATTCTTGAATTGTTAGAACAGACCCGTCGAGAATTTGAAAAACTCATGGGACCCGGACCAGACGTTGTTATTCAAGTGGAAGATCGTCTCTGCGAACCGAACGATTATGGCGCGCGATCTGAGATAGACAGACAAATTTACTCCCTTCGAGAGCGCTTTAAAAAAATCAAAATTATCTGCGAGCTCCCGATCGATTATGGTCACACAGAGCCTGAGCGGGATCTCGCGTACCACTTTTTCGTTTATGAACTTTTGCATTGTTGGCTCGGCGGAGCAGTCTCGAACAACTATAGGCTGATCGTTGAAGCGATTGCCCAGTATATGACCGGTTGGGTACTCGCCTACTTGGGATGGTGTAGCGAAGATCTATTGGTTCAGGAGCGAGTGAGCTGGCTGGAAATGGCAGAAACTGAAGATCCACCCTATACAACTATTGCCATATACAAACTTCTGTTCGATGATATGTATGCGGTGGAGCCAGAGAATCTATTCGCTTTCTGTAGAGATTTAGCTAACTGTTTTCGTCAACAACGCAACCGAGAAGAAATAGACATCCTACCGGTCTTGCAGCACTACTTGGGAATAGAGTTCGGAAGAAGAATAGAAAAGCAACGCTACAAGACAGGCAGAGTTCAGGGTTACTGAGTTTCTTGACCCTTGCTGTAGGAAGAAGTTTTCGCTTGTGCCTCTCCTTAAAATCGGGCGAAAAAGCCTAAAACTAAATGACTCCAAATTTCCGACGGATTCTGTTGACATCCTCCATTGGATATGTTACCATAAGGCATGCAGTGTATTGAGAAAACTACAAATCAATATATCTCAGAATCACACAACAATGTTGTGGAGATGATGCTATGAACATTACCCAATTCACAATAGAAGATGTCCGCTGCTTCAGTGAACGCCAAACGCTTGAAATTCGCCCCCTGACCTTTTTAGTCGGTGAAAACAGCACCGGTAAAACGACAGCGTTGGCGTGTTTCCAGGTGTTGGCAGATTATTTGCGAGGAGAAGGGGTAGATTTTAATGCGGATCCCTATTCCATGGGGATCTTTAAGGATATCGTCAGAAACAGTAGACCGAAAGCGAAGAGTTTTAAACTGGGGTTTACTGTTGACTTTGTTAAATGGATAGTCGAATTTACCCAAAAAACGGGAGGAATTGAGCCTGCAATAAGTTCGCTCAGTCTGAAGTTATCAGATGGCGAAATTGTTTTCAGAGTTGTAGAAGATTGGGCAGATAGGCCAGATCGTTTAATTGACTTTGATAAAAAGCACAATCGCTGTCAAATAAATTGTGATACTGACGATTTGAACATTTTTCACTCCTCCTTCGTTTCTGGATACCTCGACCTTGAATTAAAAAATTTTTTGGAATACGACGCTGAAGAAAAAACAGCTTTAGCAAACTATGTAGAAACACTCCAAAATTCGGAAAAGTGGCGATACGACCCCTGGTATATGGGGGACGAGCTATTTGTGTTTAGTACGTCCCCGATTCGCTCACGCCCTAAACGAACATACGATCCCACCCGAGAATTTAATGATCCAGAAGGCAGCGATGTTCCTATGTATTTAATGCGGATTGAAGCAATTGAGAAAAAGGATTGGGAAGCGGTAAAAACACAATTAGTTGAGTTTGGCAGGAATTCTGGACTGTTCGAGAACATAGACGTAAAAAACTTTGGAGGCTCCTTAGGTGCTCCGTTCCAATTGCAGGTCAAAGTGCGCGGTCCTAAAGCAAATATCATTGATGTTGGCTACGGTGTAAGTCAAATTTTACCAGTCTTGGTGCACATTTTGAAATCTGATCCTTCAGAGATGACCTATTTCTTACTACAACAACCCGAAGTCCACTTACACCCAAAAGCACAAGCGGAACTTTCCTCTCTATTAGCACGATTGGCAAATGAGGGGAACCGGGCGTTCATCGTTGAGACGCACAGCGACTATATGATTGACCGTGTGCGTATTGACATTATAAGAGGCAATATCCGTCCCGAAGATGTGTCGTTGATCTATTTTGAACCAAAGGGACGCATCGTCAATGTGTATAATATCGGTTTTGATAAAATGGGTAATATGGAAAACGTACCACCACATTACGGCGAATTTTTCCTAAAAGAATCCAAACGGCTCCTGGGGTTTAAAGAGTAAGCGATGTGTATTATTGTTGATACGAACACTTTTCATAAATTCAGGAACCCAGACGATGAAGATATGGAGCCTGTGTGGGCTTGGTTAGAGAGAAGAAATGGCAAAATCGCTTATGCTGATATAGAGAAAATAGAAGATGAATGGGATAAAGGTGGAATGCAGAATCTGAGAAACCGCCTAAGACAAACCGGTAGACTCAAAGTGGTGCCCTCTGAAGATGTGCAAGAAAAGGCAAATGAACTCAAAGGTGAGACAGCATCAGATGATGAGCATATTATCGCATTGGCACTGATAGCAGGAGTAAAAGTGTTAGTATCCTACCGAGAAGGGGACAGAGATTTATTTACGGATTTTAAAAGTCGTAAATTCATTGGCGGCAAAGTATACACACGAAAATCGCACGCACGTATGTTAACCAAAGATACTTGTCCCTAACTTTAAATGTTTAACGAGTCCTTGCTATCAACAATAACAACTTATTAGATTCTCCTGCGATTAGACTCTTGTTTCAGCCAGTAGCGAATCCCTTTACCAGCATAAGGCTCAGACGTATAACGTGGAATCACATGTAAATGCGCATGGAACACCGTCTGTCCAGCTACAGCACCACAATTCCAACCCAGATTGTAACCTTGCGGGTTGTACTGAGCATCAAGCAAGGCTTTAACTTCCGTAAGCAGTGAAAACGTAGAAGCAATTTCTTCTTCGGTGAGATCAAATGCTGATTCCCGATGTACTCTTGGTACAATAATTCCAGAGCCTTGCAGTATCGAATGCTTTAGATCGATAAACAGGTTTAACTCGTTCTCAAGTAGAATAACATTGTCGTTGACTTTTGGTGGGCAGAACGGACAAACCATGGTATATGTGTCTCCTAACTATGGTAAAACCAAAAAAGCGAGCTCCGGCTCACGACTTCGAGAAATATACCTACAAACGTGAAAACTAAGTAGTCCTGTGTTTGTCCTGTAAGGGCGGCATGTTTATGGAATTTTGATATGATCAGGAGATTCATGACATAATTTCCCTAATAGAAATGATACGGTAACTCAACTCTGCATTTGAAGGAAGTTTTAGTGAGGCTTATGAATGTTTTTGTAAGACTGACAACTGGTATCGGATACTTGGAATTTGTGGCAGTTATGGGATTCTTAGTGTTTTTATGCTTCCGAACGCGGTCAAAGGGTCTGATATTAGTCGCCGCGGCACTGCCCCTCATCAAAGTCAGGTTTCTCAATTGGATTGTCGCTGCAGTTCTCAACGCATATAATATCGCGCAATGGGAACCGGGGGTAGACGTAAGGGGCGTAAAATTGCGACAAAGATTGGATATCGCCATTATAACCACTGGTATAGAAGATGTGTTATGCTACAGTTTGTGTTTACTCGGGGCATTTCTAATCTACAAAGAGTGGCAACACGGAAAGTTCAACTATCCTCCAATCCGAAACGTACAGGATAACGCACTATAGGCGGTGCGAGGCACGTGGAGCCCCGCACTATTGCAGAATCTGCTTTTACGAAGGCATCCACGCCCGCGGCGCAATCCCTTCGACATGCGTTTTCACATCCACAACTGCCGGTCTCCCCGAATCAAACGCTTGGTCCAGCGCGCTCGCGAGTTCACTCGGTTTGTTGACCGTAATCCCCAGACATCCCATCGATTCTGCCATCTTCGCGAAATCCGCATCTGGGAACAACCAGAGTTCATCAGAGCCAGCGGTCCGCCCTCCGTAGACCGACTCAACACCACCCTGTTCTTGGTTCAGTGAATGATTATTGTTTACCACAATAACAGCGTTAATACCAGATTTCATTGCTGTATCCAATTCCGTCATGTGATACCAGATACCGCCATCACCTGTGAAACAGATCACCGGTCTATCGGGTTGTGCGCACTTCGCTCCCATCGCAGCGGGCACCCCCCATCCCAGCGAACCTGAACACCGTATGAAAGACTGATCGGGATGCTTAAAATCAATCATTGTGCCGGTCCAGATGCCTGAATGCCCCGTATCGGATACAAGGATCGCATCTGAGGGTAGATAGTCGGTCAATTCACGGCAGAGACGTTCTGGGAGCATCGGTAACAGCTCCGAGTTCACTTTCCCACTGACATCCTCTTTCCAGTCTTTTACCAATTCCTGTACGCGGTTAACCCATTCAGTGCGCGGTGCTGCGGCTTCCGCGGCTTCAAGCATCCGACGGAGTGTATTCCGCACATCTCCCTGCATGCCTAACTGGATTGGATAATTGCGTCCCAGTTCATCGGGATTAATATCGAGTTGGACAATCGGTGTGCCTTGTGGTGGAATCTTATACCCATTGGTCACCTGTCCACCGGTATGGCTCCCGATAAAGAAAACAAGGTCTGCTTCGCACACGGCTTGGTTCGCACACGCCCGCGAGTATGAACCGGGGGTTCCAACTGCCAAGGGATGATCACTGGGGAACATCGCTTTCGCATTCAATGAAGTCGCCACTGGAATCGAAAGTTTTTCTGCTAATTCGACAAGCTCCGCTCGTGCATCCGATGCCGTTACACCGCCACCCGCCACAATAATAGGGCGTTCCGCGTCAGTAAGCAGCCTGATAGCTTCTGTGACCTTTTCCGCTTCTGCTTCTGGCCGGAACGGCGGTAACTCGGTAAACGCCTCTTCAATGATAACCTCAAGGTCCCCCTCCCGATCAATGACCGAAGAACCTGCGATTCCTTCAAAATCCAAGTGTGCAGGGCCCGGTGTTCCTGTTGTCGCAGCACGGAAGGCTTGACGTAGATAGAAGGGAAGTTGCTCGGGTGTCGCGACATACGCGCTATATTTGGTAACCGCAGAAAACGGATTAACGTGGTCTACCTCCTGATAGGCATGTCGTTGCTGATTAATTTGGTTTTCTTTTCCTGTTAGCGCAATCACGGGTGAACAGGCGAGATAGGCATCTTGTAACCCTGCGGCGAGGTTGACCGCTCCAACCGACTGCGCCATACAGAGGCTGGGACCCCGTTTCACGCGGGCGTAGGCATCTGCCATATACGCCGCTGCTTTTTCACCGTGTGTTTGAACGCGCTTGATCCCAAGATTTTCCATCTCCATTAAAGCCCGTGGTCCAATGTAAGGCATGAAAAAAACGTGGGTAATTCCATATCCATGGACGGTTTCAGCAATAAACTTAGCACCTGTCATTTTCGGCATAATTTTTCTCCTCTGCTTGGCAACGTCGGGGTCTTCATAGCAACTAACGTAGAGACAAACTTGCTCTACAAAAGTAGTGTAGCCTGCAACTGGATAGATATAAATCCATTCTATCAGTTTTCAGCACAACTTGCAAGCATCAACTTCAGGGAAAATAAATTTAACAAGAAACCGCTAAACGTGCTATAATTACTTCACCGATCCCAAAAGCCTCAAAATCACATCAGAAATTTTCCACAGATGCGGAAATATACTTGCTTCTGCAAGGAGGAAAGTATTATGAAAAGGCTATTCTATCTCTTCACCCTCATCCTCACGCTTGCAATACTTTCACCCAATGGACGAACGGAACCAGTCGTCACAGATGGACTGGTGAGTTATTGGACGTTTGACCAGAAAGACATCGCTGGTGGAACTGTCAAAGATGTCTGGGGTGAAAATGATGGAAAGATAGTGGGTGCCCCGAAAATTGTCGGCGGACACGTTGGAGAAGCTCTGGAGTTTGACGGGAGCGACGATTACGTCAATCTAACAAATCTCGGCGACTTTGGCGAACAGGTCGCTACATCTACTTTTGAAGCGTGGGTCAAAACGAGTTTCAAGAAAGATTGGACGACGCTTTTCAAAGTCCTCGATCAGGGCTGTAATATGGCATGGGCAATCGATATCAACCGTAGTGCGAAAGCAGGATTCCCATTCGCTGAGGACATCGTTCACTACTACGTCCGCCAAAAATCGGCGGCAGGGTGCAACGCAATCGCTGTTGAAATTGAGTTTGCTCTGTCGGATGGCAAATGGCATCACATCGTTTTCGCAATTGAAGATGCGGGCGAATCTGAGGTTAGCATCTATATGGATGGAGAACCCCAAGAGGTCATTGTAGGTGATGCCAAAAAACTTGATACTTTTATTCCGTTTGTGGAGCCCGTCTATATCGGTGCTGCGAACAATCGTGGGAACGTCGAACGTTTCTTCCCCGGCATCATTGATGAAGTTCGCATATATGATCGACCTCTGACTGATGCCGAAGTGCGCCGAAACTTTGAATCAAAAATTGGGTTGTCCGTTGAGACAACCGAGAAGTTGCCTATCGTGTGGGGGGATCTCAAAGCGGCACGGTAACATCATAAGGAGTATATATTATGTTGACACCTGAGGAAAAGTGGTTCTTTGACCACCACGGATTCATCATCCTCCGCAAAGTCGTTCCGTCTGAGGATCTCAAGTGCATGATCGAACTCGCCAATTGGTGGCACGAGGTGACGCTGGATGAACTCCCCCCACCGCTAACTTCCACTTCCCGTACCGGTACCCATTCACCGACGATTGCGCATTGGATTAACCATATCCAATACGGTGATCCAGTATTTCAACGGCTTGTACTCAATTTAGAGGTTATGCGGGTGATTATTGCTCTGACGCGCGGAACACCTTGCCTTGTTGATTGTGCGCTGACCAAGAATTACACAACCTCTGACGACATCAATTTTCATGCTGCTGGTCAAGATTACAGTGTAGAAGCATCAGGACCTCGCGCAGGTTTCCTTAACGCTGGTATCTCCTTAGTTGACGTACCACCCGGAACAGGGTTTGTCTGTCTTCCGGGGAGTCATAAACGAAACTTTGAACCACCTGATAACCTCTCGATTTACGATGGACCTCCTACAGTTATTAACGTCCCCGTCGGTGCAGGCGATTGTGTTATCTTTACAGAAGCACTCTATCACGGGGGCAGACGCTGGACAGAAGATTACCCACGCTTTACCATCTTCAACCGCTATATTGATAACGGATCACACAAAGCCTTGCCGATTGAGAGATATAAACATCTGATTTCGGATGAAGTCTATGAATTGGAACAGCCAGCGATCCAAGGACGACGCAAACGGGTAGTGGCGCGGATTCTCAATGATTTAGAAGCACCTTGAGGGCAACAATGCAAACACCCGAAACCACCGAAGGCACGCTATACCCGATTGGAAAACCGGGACAAGTGGCAACGTACGAACATGAAAGCGAAGCCTCACTCCCTAAAACCGTTGTGAAGACGCTAACCCTGGCAATTGGTTCGGTTGAAGAAAAGGCGGGTGTATTTTATCAGGGGTTGTGTCTTCGTGCAACGAAAGCATCTGGTGAAAAATTCGCAGTCTGGTTGCTCAGCAAAAACTCTCCTTCCAAGAACCTGAAGGGAGACAGGGCAAACATCTTGCGCTATATCCTACAGATTAGAGATGACCTGCCCTTGGAATTCCACGATAGATTTACAGGGAAACCAGTTTTGCCGGGACTCGGTGCGTGGGAATATCTCTTTCCGAAACCTACAGACGCAACGCCACAAAACAGTCCCTTTCCACAAATAACAAAGTACCTTGGACATACCTATCGGCTCTCGGATATGTCCAATTTAGACGAATTCGCCGAACCGCCGAAAACGCAACTTCTTTCCCTCCGTCCAGATGTTCTTATCGGACCTCCGAGTAACACAAGACAGAAAGATGAAACGCGCCGCTACGACACATCTGATTATGAACTTGTACTGCTAACAGAAGCCGACTATGACGAAATGATCGCAGCGGGCATCAACTGCGTCCGCGTTGATGCGGAGCAAGTTAAATGGGTTAAAAACCGCAGTATCTTTTACTGGGGTATTGACGCGGGCTCACTGGGTTACCCTGAATGTTTATATCGCAGCAACTACCTCGGTCCTACTATTTTCATGGACGAACCTGCTGTCTGCACGCGGGACCACGTCCTGCGACCGAAACTGGCAGCAGACCCGGAATTTCGGAAAGCACTAACACCACAAATTGCCTTTGAAGCGTTTCGGGACTATTTCCATACTGCCAAATACGACGGCGCGCCGACTCGGCTATGGACAGCACTGGAATCCGATCCAGATGTAGATTTGGGAAACATGCAGTTTCTCCAAGAAAATCTCTATACATGGGAGACGATGATTAGTTCTGCGGTATACCAACTGTCAGAGGGAAACACGGCATCTCCTACTGCGATAGTCTTTGAGCCGCCCGGCAGAGTTGGAACGCTGCGAACACTGCCTGAAATGAACATGACTTATGGCTGTCAAATCCCGATAGACGACCCCAAAAATCTGGCGAGTATCCTCTACGGATTCCTACGAGGTGCTGCCAGACAAACAGATAAAGATTGGGGGATGAGTATCTACGGGCAGGTACACCGTGCCGATGCGTTCTGGTTGCAGACACACGCCTACGACTTAGGAGCAAGGCATTTCCACTACTGGGATAATCATCAACTTGCTTGTGTGCCTTACAACGAGGTCCTCACACTTTCACGAAACCTGAGTGCCCATGTCGAAAGTCATCCGCATAGAAATCTTGACAAACTACGCACAGCGGCAGAAATAGCCATCCTCCTTCCTCCTGGCTACAACCTCGGTCACGTCGAGATGGGAAGGGGCAATCTCTGGGGTTTGGGAGAGCTTAACTTAGAACGGCACAATAGAGAGGGAGTCAAATATCGGACTGTGATGCATAACTTCTTTATCGAGATTGAGAGAGCAATTCGACTCGGCGTTGCCTTTGATCTCCTATGGGATTTAGAAGGACTCAAATTGTCTGACTATCGTGAAGTCGTCCGTATTCGGGAAGATGGTAAAGTGGAGGTCCGTGAAGGTCAGGAGACGGTCTTACACGAGGGCGCGAGGACACCAACCCGTCCAACGGGTATACCGCCGGTGTTGACTGTTGATGTGTCTATGCCACAAACCGATACCCCGCTTGAAGTACATGCTTGTGCGACTGTGACCGAAGGATCTGCTGCTGTTTACTACACCCGGGGTGCTGACGAAAATGGTGTGTATAATAATGAGATGGTGCTCTGGGAGTTGTTCGGTCCTGAGGAAGAGGATTACCGATTCCTAAACAGAGAGTACTCCGAAGTTCACATTAATCAAGAACAAACAGAAACCAGAGTGGAAATACGTTTTAGGCTTAAACGTCCAGGAAACTATCGCCTTCGCGCTGCAACCGTTGATATGGCAGGTCGCACAACAGTCGCGTGGCGGAGCATTGCAGTTACCAGTAAGACAACTTAATTGGTTCAAGGAATGTTTAGCAAAGCAGGACTGACTAACATTTCTTATTTAAAATCTCCCTCAAAAATCCCAAATGTGGTATAATAGCATATCAAAAGGTATTGAGAACAAAACGATTCGGCGCGCCTAATACGAGGTAAACGTAGCATACTGTGGCGTTTTCAGAAGAAGCGTCGATTTAAACATTCACACCTTTGTATCGTCTTAAAATTACAGACATATCAAAAATAAACCAGGGGGAACAGAAATTTGCACTACCGAAAACAGGGTTTTTTGGCGCAATTCATAAGCCAAAATTTGCTCTACAAAAGCCTGCTATCCATTTGCCTTGTTCTGCTCGCCGTACCTATGCCTGCCTTCGCTGGGGATTGGCCGACGTGGCGAGGACCGAATCAAGACGGCACCTCTGCTGAAACAGGATTAATCTCAACTTGGTCACCCGAAGGTGAAAACCTTCTCTGGAAGGCAGAATTTATAGGACGCTCTACACCGATCATCCTCAACAACAGAGTCTACGTCATCGGACGTGTCGGCAAAGATATTACTGAACAGGAACGTGTCGCCTGCTTCGACGCAGAAACCGGCGAACTGCTCTGGAATTATCAATTCAACGTCTTTCATACGACCATTACTTTCAACCGAGTTGGATGGACGAGCCTCGCTGGCGATCCCGAAACTGGGAATATCTATGCACACGGTGTCCAAGGACTCTTCTTCTGCTTTGACAAAGACGGAAACATCCTTTGGTCGCGTTCACTCACAGAGGAGTATGGACGGATATCGGGATACGGCGGACGCGTTCATACGCCGATTATTGCTGGCGACCTCGTCGTGATTAGTTTTCTCAATGCAGGCTGGGGTGATCAAGCCATGACACGCCACCGCTACTTCGCTTTCAATAAACACACCAGTGAACTTATTTGGATATCAACTCCCGGCGGTAGACCGTTAGATACGACCTACTCCACCCCCGTCGTTGCGAATATCAACGGACAACAACTTATTATCGGTGGCAATGCGGACGGCAGTATCTATGCCATGAAGCAGAACACTGGGGAGATGGTCTGGGGGTTTAAACTGAGTCAGCGCGGCATCAATACATCCGTTATCGTTTCAGGCACGAAAGTCTACGCCTCACATAGCGAAGAAAATATCGATAATACGGAGATGGGACGTGTGGTGTGTATTGACGCAACGGGTACCGGAGATGTTACCCAAACGCATGAGGTCTGGCGATACGACGCAGTTAACGTCGGGTACGCATCCCCTACGATTTACGGCGGACACCTCTATGTTGTGGATAACTCCGCCAACGTTCACGCTGTTAATGCTAATACCGGCGAACGCCTCTGGATACACAACATCGGCAAAGTCGGCAAAGGTTCACCTGTTTGGGCAGATGGTAAACTCTACGTCGCAGAAGTCAACGGTGTATTTGCTATCCTACAACCCAGTGAAACGAAATGTGAAACGCTTAGCAGCCAAGAAATAAACCGAGTGGACGAGGCGCATTACGTCGAAATTTACGGTTCACCTGCTATCGCCGATGGACGTATCTACTTCACCACAGAAGAACACCTCTACTGTATCGGGAAGGAAAACTAACCTATGAGAAATTTTATCCCAATCTATGCTGTTTTGATTGTGTGCGTTCTTGTTATTGGTTGTGCCAGCAAAGAGATAACACCAGAACCTGTGGAGAGGTCAACGGCTCCAGCTGTCTCGCTCCTGATTGCACCTGCTGAGAAACTCACCTCTGGGGAACCGGTCGAATTTAGCGTTATCGGTTTTGATGTAGATGGAAAACAGACAAGTGCAGTAGCGCCTATAGAATGGACATCAGCTGGCTTGATGGGTACACTTCAAGACAGACGCTTCACACCCGATAAAAGTGCGGGCGCACATGCAGGCACGGTTACCGTTCAATCGGGCGATATAAAGGCAACAGCGCGTGTTCGCGTCATTCCATCGCTGCCGTGGACAGAAGATTTTGAGACAATCGAACTCGAAAAATCACCAGTTCACTGGATCGGATCGACTGGCAAATTCTTTGTGCGTGAGATAGAGGGTAATAAGGTTTTAGTCAAAACCCCTGCCAGAGTCGGTTTAGACCGGTCTAATGTTTTCCTGGGCCCCTCGACAATGAAGAATTATCAAATCCAAGTCGACCTGATGGGAACAAGAAACAAACGCAGACTGCCGGACATGGGACTCATTGCAAACCGCTATACATTGGATATGCAGGGCAGACACCAACGCCTGCAAATTCGTTCCTGGGCATCAGACTTACGGATGGCAAAAACAATTGACTTCTCGTGGGAGACGGATGTCTGGTATACAATGAAAATGATGGTAGAGACGACGGAGAATAAAGCAATCATCCGTGGCAAGGTCTGGCGCAGCGGCGAACCTGAACCGGAAACATGGACGATCACTGCTGAAGATCCATTACCAAATCACGAGGGAAGCCCCGGTATCTACGGCTACTCCCCGGCTAATATCCATTACGACAATCTAAAAGTATGGTAATTGGCTGTCAGCAGTCAGGGCGCAATCCTTCGGATTGCTTTCGGCAGTCAGTAAGGTGGGTTTTCAAAAATCAAAGTCCTCTTTACTGAAAGCTGACAGTTGATAGCCAATGGCTAATAACCACTCAAGAAGGAGTCATTCAATTGAAACCTCTTTGGAAATCACGATTTACCGACATTATAAAACTTGCAGTGCTTCTCGTGTTTGCGGTATCTACTGCTTCCGCAGGAACAGAGATTGCCCTATGGGGTGGTACGTTAAGCCGTAATATGGTCTCTGACGAAAAAAATGTTCCGGCGAGTTGGGATATGGAAACCGGCGAAAACATTAAATGGACAGCAGAACTTGGTTCGCAAAGTTACGCGGGACCGCTTATCATTGGTGGAAAGGTTTTTGTCGGAACGAACAACAAAGCACTCCGTAATCCGAAACTGACCGGCGATCGCGGTGTCATCAAGGCGTTTAACGAATCTGATGGCGAATTCCTCTGGCAATCAACTCATACGAAACTCACTTCAGGACGGGTCAACGACTGGCCCCTACAAGGCATCTGTTCCACACCGTATATTGAAGGTGATCGGCTTTACTACGTCTCCAATCGGTGTGAAGTCGTCTGTATTGATACTGAAGGCTTTCTCGATGGTGAAAACGACGGGCCCTTTACAGAAGAAACAGAAACAAGTGAGATTGATGCCGACATCATTTGGAGTTACGATATGATGGACGAGTTGGATGTCTTCCCGCACAACCTCGCGACCTGTTCGCCACTTGCTGTTGGTGACCTTCTCTTTTTAGAAACGAGTAACGGCGTTGATGAAGGACACATCCACATTCCCTCACCTGATGCTCCATCCTTTATCGCTTTAAACAAAAACACGGGTGAACTCGTCTGGGAGGATGCCTCCCCTGGGGAAGATATACTGCACGGGCAGTGGTCGAATCCGGCTTACGGTGTTATCAATGGTGTTCCACAAGTTATCATCCCCGGCGGCGATGGTTGGGTCTACGCTTTTGCGCCGGAAACCGGGGACATCATCTGGAAGTTTGATTGTAATCCGAAAGATTCTGTTTGGGAACTCGGTGGTCGTGGTACACGCAATAATATTATCTCAACGCCTGTCGTTTATGATGGCAAGGTCTTTGTTGCTGTCGGTCAAGATCCAGAACACGGCGAAGGCGTAGGACACCTCTGGTGTATTGATGCCTCACAAACCGGTGATGTTACCGAAACGGCGGGGGTCTGGCACCTCGGTGATGAGCAGTTCAATCGTACGATGTCCACTGTAGCGATTGCGGATGGACTCCTCTATATTTCGGATTTGAGTGGTTTCCTCTACTGTTTAGATGTGAGCACCGGGGACCTTTATTGGAAACATGACACCTTCGCTGCCATTTGGGGTTCGCCTTACGTTGTAGATGGCAAGGTTTACCTCGGCGACGAAGACGGTGATGTGGTTATCCTAAAAACAGGGAAAACAAAACAAGTGCTGTTTGAAACGAACCTGGGCAGTGCTGTCTATACGACACCTGTCGCGAAAGACGGTGTGCTTTACATCGTAACCCGCAATACTTTGATTGCAATAGAAGAGAAGCAATGAACCTTACCCGAAAAATTACTGAAGCCCAAAAAGCACTTGATGCACACGTCCGGGAAATTGTCAAATGGCACTTCAGTCCAAAGACGGGATCTCCCTTCTGGCTGGAATTCGCAGAAAACCTCGACTTTAATCCGAGAAAAGAGATTGGCAGCTATGCCGACCTCAAGTGTCTTGGGCATTTCCAAGACGAATGGCTCCGCGGGGGACCTGTGCGTCGCTGGGTGCCGAAGGCTTACGCCAACGAACCTATTTACGTCTTTGAAACGGGTGGCTCGACAGGTGTCCCAAAGTCTCGGATTAGCATTCGCGATTTTCATATTGACTATGAACTGTTCAGTAAAACGCTGTCTGACGAAGGCTTTCCACCCGGTAGCGATTGGCTGATGTTGGGTCCGACGGGTCCGCGGCGTTTACGACTCGCTGTTGAGCATCTGGCACAGCATCGCGGAGGTATCTGTTTCCATGTAGATCTCGATCCACGTTGGGTGAACCAACTCGTGCGTTACGGAAAAAATGAGGAACTGGACGCGTATAAAAACCATGTCATATCGCAGGCACTCAACGTGTTGCGTGCCCACGAAAACGTTCAATGTCTCTTCACAACACCAAAACTACTGGAGGCACTGTGCGAAAAAATTGCCTTGCCAAAGGTGGATATCAAAGGTATTTTTTGTGGCGGCACGGAGATGGATGCCCAGTTCCATCGCTTTGCTCGCGAGGAGCTTGTTCCCGGTATTGACTTTATTCCGACTTATGGGAATACCCTCATGGGATTAGCCACTTGTAAACCGTTTGATCCGGCAGATAACTATGCTATTATCTACTATCCGCCGCAACCGCGCGCTGTCATTGAATTGGTCAACCCCGAAAACCCAGAGGAAACTGTCGATTACGGCGAAACCGGACGCGTCATACTCACAACGCTAACGAAAGAATTTTTCATGCCCCGTTTTTTGGAGCGTGACGAAGCCGAACGCGCCGAACCGATTCCGGAATACCCTTGGGACGGCGTTGAAAATCTTCGTTTGCTCACAGAACTTCAAGAGAGTGTTGTTGTTGGTGTTTACTAAGTCGTCCTAACAAACAGGAGAGAAAATAAGGTGATAGCGGACTTTAGCAATGTTCTTAGCAGTACAGCGAGTGTGCAAGTACAAGCATACTGGGAACCAATTGTGGATTCCACGTACAACTTGCATCAGCCCACACAAGAACAGTTCGATAGGCTCAAAGCACGGTTGCCAGAATCAGTGAATATGGAGTGGAAACAAGCGTTAGAACTTTTCAATCCGAAACCTGTGCACCCGTTGAAGAACTACAACCAAACCGACTTTCAAGTTTTTCTACCGCCTTCGACTGTTAATGTAGGGGATATTTGGGAACTTGACTCGAAAAGGATTCTTCCTTTCCTCTGTCAGTTTCACTCGGGTGCAACAACGGAGATCACCATCTTTTCCCACAGAACACAGAGAGCTGAAGGGTTAAAAGCATGTTTACGGGCGATTTCGCCCAATTACGCCGAGATTGTCTTCCGAATTCATGCGCAGTTCGTGTTGGACGCGTCGGGTATCCGTTTGCTGCCAGCGCAGTTTGCAGGGTGCCTGTTACTGAATCGAAAGGAAGGAGCAGTTATTAAGTTTTCTCTGTTTCTTCCATCACGCAATAGCAATGTAGATGTTAATGCTTTCAGGACAGCAGACATGGCTTTTATTCCGCGCATGGAACTCTCCACTTTATCAAGCGTACCTGTACGTGAGATAGCATGGGAAACAGCCATTCCTGCTGAAGCAGCCCGCAAAAAACTAATGACTGTGTTCTACAAGTTTGCTAAAATTGAGTGGGTCCCGATTGAAGATGCCATTGAACTCGCGAAAGCAACAAATCGTCCCATCCATGCGTTAGTTTTATTTGGTGCACTTGATGATGAATCGTGCTGAGGGAGCGGTAAAATTTTGAGAGCGGGTCCGCTCTCCACATCGAAAGTCATTAAGCTGCTCAACACAAAGTTTGTCAATACATGGGTTTTACTTAGAGAATTGCCGGAACTTCAAGATAGCGCGAAAGGGACCGCCGCGGCTACACTCGCTATGAAACTCCAAGAACACTTTGTTTATCCAGTTGATTCCCTGATTCTGACACCGGAACTGGCATTTATTCAACATCTACCGACAAACGAGTTTATCAAATCCTTTCCAATCACGAAAGAACGGAAATCCGAATATTTAAAGTGGCTAAAGACCTCTTTAGCACAAGTAGATAAACACGAAAAAGGAGTTTGAATATGATAACGAAAATTGAGAAAGTTTTCCGATCTCCCTATTCGGTGCCCAACGGTTTACAAGTTACAGAAGAAGGTTTGTGGATCGTCGATCAGATTACCGATAGGGTCGCCTTGGTTGAAATCACAGCGGACGAGGATTATACCGTGCCGAAACTCATCCGCGACATTCCGAGCGAATCTTCCAACACGAGCGGAATGACGTCCGGTGATGGCGCGCTCTGGTTAGCCGCGAATGGATCTGGCGCACGTTGGCGTCCCGTCCGGGATACAGATGCTGAGACAGGCGAGGTTTTCAAAGTCGATCCTGAAACCGGTGAAACCCTCGGACGCTATCCAATACCCGATGGCGGCGGAACACACGGGATCGAATACGACCACTACGATGAAGGACACTTATGGGTCCAAACGCTTAAGAATCAGGTCACGCATAAGATGAGAATTTCGGATTGGTCTGTCCAAAAAACGCTCCCGTTGCCTCACGGACGCGGACACGGCATGATTCGCGTTGAAGATGGACTTTGGTCAACGCATACTTCTGATAGGGTTATCGTCAAACTTGATCTTAATGACGGCACGCCGCTTGATGTGATTGAGGTTCCCGAAGATTGTCCCGAACCGCATGGGTTATCCATCTACGGTGACGATTTCCTCTACTGCGATGCCTCGTCTGGATGGGTAGCGAAAATTACATGGTAAAATGATACATATCCCAATTTTACGCGCCGGACGTTCTTACAGAAGTCTGAACACCGTTAGCGTGACACATATTAAAACAGGCGAACCTTTAGTCGAGGTGAGCCAAGCCAACCGTGGATTGATAGCGAAGGACCTCGTTGACATCGGTCTCCAAAAAGAGGCACTTGGGCAACGTTCGGTTGCTGAATTGATCTCTATTTGCAAGGCGGCAGCGCGCCTTTTCACAACGGCGACGCTGCCACTTGACGGTACTGAACAATCCCCGACAGATTATATCCAACAAGTATCCGGGACAACGGGCTTACCTGAAGCCCTCTGCCAACAGAATCTGCTCAAGATTCAAGGGGTTTTGGAAAACATAGATACGGTCTTAGACGGACTCACCCGCGGCTTGGATCTACGAGTCCTTGATATAGGTTGGGGCACTCAAAACGGACGGACGTTGAGTTACGTCTGCGAAACAGACTCACTCGGTGCTGTGTTACCGAGCAATTCGCCAGGTGTGCATTCGTTGTGGGTGCCTGCGATTCCGTTGAAAGTCCCGCTTGTCCTAAAACCAGGGCGCGAGGAGCCGTGGACTCCGTATCGTATCGCACAAGCGTTTATCGCGGCAGGTGCTCCCGCAGGGGGGTTCAGTTTCTATCCTACCGATTATACCGGTGCCAACGAAATCCTGTCTCGATGCGGACGTTCTATGCTTTTCGGCGGTGGAGCCACTGTCGCCCCGTGGGTGAACACACCTCGTGTTGAGATTCACGGACCGGGACGCAGCAAGATCGTCATCCACGAAAGCAAACAGAACAATTGGGAGCAGTATCTTGATCTCATTGTGGAATCGGTCACCAAGAACGGGGGCAGGTCCTGTATTAACGCCTCTGGTGTGTGGGTAACCGCACACGGACGCGAAATTGCCGAAGCGTTGGCAGAACGCTTGGCACGCATTGAACCGAAACCGCTGGATGATCCAGATGCAGGCATCGCAGCGTGGGCGAATCCGAAAGCTGCCTACGGTATCTCGTCGTTGATCGACCGTCATCTCAAAGAACCCGGGGCAACGGAATTAACAACCGGTGATCGCGTTGTTGAATTAGATGGGTGTACCTTCCTCAGACCGACCGTTATCTGGTGTGAGGATGCGGAACATCCGTTGGCGAATACGGAATTCCCGTTTCCGTTTGTGAGTGTTGTTGAAGTGTCATCGACAGAGTTAGTCGAATCTATGGGGGCAACGCTGGTTGCTACGGCGATTACGGAAGACGCAGCATTAAGACGAGATCTCGTGGCTACACCGCTCATTGATCGACTTAATTTGGGTGCTGTCCCGACGAATCAGATCTCTTGGGACAGTCCGCATGAAGGGAATTTGTTTGAGCACCTCTATAGACAACGCGCATTTCAACTTGAGTAACATCTGAAAAACTTAAGTTTTCAAATCTTTAGTATCACAGTTATGACGGATAACCCGAATGTCATTCTCATCTTCGCAGACGATCTTGGACGCGGTATGCTCAGCTGCTATGGTCAACAACATTTCGAGACACCGAATATTGATCGTCTTGCAAATGAGGGAATGAAATTCAACCACGCCTACGGTTGCGCGTTTTGTGCGCCATCGCGAGCGAGTATGCTAACAGGTCTTCACGATTGCCACGAGGGGACCTGGACCTATACCCAAGGCGGACTTTACCACAGGTTGAGTGCTGGCGAGATGACTTTGGACCAAGTTACGGAATTGCTTCATACCACCGGACTCCAAGCAGGTCCCGATGACATCTTCTTGGCACAAATTGCGGAACATGCTGGTTACACCACAGGACAGATTGGAAAACTTGAATGGGGTTTTGCCACAACTGGGGAGCGCATCCGGCGGCACGGTTGGCAGTATCACTACGGCTACTATGATCACCAGCGTTGCCACGGTTTCTATCCGCCTTTCCTTTTTGAAAACGGACAACCAACATACATTCGGGGAAACACACACGCCGACTGCGCGGTAAATCCGAATTGGGAGTCCGAAGAAAATATGGCGCGCCGCAGGAACCGAGAGGGGAAAGCGGTATATTCTCAAGACATTTTCAACGAAAAAATCATCGAGTTCCTTCGCACCCACCAAGACAAGCCCTTCTTTCTCTATCATCCGTCTCAACTACCACACGGACCGATTGCCATCCCTGACATCCATCCAACGGTGAAAAACGTTCCAGAATTAACAACCTATGAAAAAGAATACGCCTCCATGATCCTAAAACTCGATGAGACTGTTGGGATCATCTTGGACGAACTCGAACGACTCGGAATTGACGATCGCACGATGATTGCCCTCTGCTCTGATAACGGCCACGAAGTGTATTATTTGCAGGAAGGACGCACCTCCGGTCGGCGCCAGAATTTGGACGGTGAGCCGTTTGATGAGATCACGACAAAATTCTATTCGGAGACGGGTGGCGATGTGTTCAATGGAAACGACGGTATGGGTGGTTTAAAGTTTTCGAGTTGGGAAGGTGGCACACGTATCCCTTACATCGTCCGGTTCCCCGGAACAATTGCCCCTGATAGCGTATCAAACCATATCCTTGCGAACTACGACCTGATGCCGACCTTCGCTGACCTTATAGGAGTCGAGTTACCGGAAGGAAAAGACGGTATATCGTTCTTACCGACCCTGTTTGAACAACCTGAGGCTCAAGAAACCCACGAGTGGATTATATATGCCTCTCGACTGGGGCCAGCGTTGGTAACGTCAGATGGTTGGAAATTACGATATATTAATAGCACGGACACTTTCCAATTATACCAACTCAACGACGACTACCGCGAGGAAAACGATGTTTCGGCGGATTATCCTGACATCGTTGCTCGGTTGAGTGGTTGGATGCTCAGTGCTTGTGATGGCGATTATCGAAATGGAACGCCGCAAGCACATTTCGCTTCCTACCCAGACAGCGATTGACGTGATTCTTCCAATTCCAACACATCAGAGAGGAATATTTTATGCTTATTATTGATGCTCATCTTGATTTGTCAATGAATGCGTTACAAGGCAACCGGGACTTGCTAAGTTCGGCGTATACAATTCGCACTCAAGAAGCGCGTGTGTCCGGGAACCAAGGCACTGTCGCGCTCCCAGAGATGCGTCAAGGACGAATTGCCTTGAGTTTTGTCACGCTCTTTGCCCGTTCTACTGGTAGACCTTCCCCTCATTCTGATTATGCTACGCCTGCCCAATCCTACGGTATCGCACAAGGACAACTCGCTTATTACCGTGCCTTAGAAGCAATCGGATACGTCCGTATCATCACGAACACGGAAAACTTGGATAGACACATCGAGGCTTGGCAGAGATGGGAAAGTACAGCGATAGGCGACGCAAACGATTACGATAACACACCCGCGCTGGGGTTTGTGATTAGCATGGAAGGTGCTGACCCGATCTTGACCCCGACGCAATTAGAGGAATGGGCTGATGCTGGGTTACGACTGCTCGGATTGACACACTACGGCCCGGGACGTTACGCTGGTGGCACAGGCACAGAAATTGGACTCACCGAACTCGGCCGCCCGTTGCTCGCTGAAATGGAACGTTTAGGCGTTGTGCTCGATCTTACCCACTGCTCCGATCAGGCGTTCTGGCAAGCGTTGGAACACTACAATGGATTGGTCCTCGCCAGTCATAACAACTGCCGCGAACTGGTTCCACATCAACGGCAATTCAGCGATGAACAATTACGTGCGATTTTTGAACGAGATGGCGTTATCGGTGCTGCATTTGATGCGTGGATGCTCCAACCGGGTTGGGTTACGGGTGAAACTTCAAATGTCAAAGTTACCTTGAACAGCGTCGTTGACCATATCGATTATGTCTGTCAACTCGCTGGTAACAACCGGCACGCTGCTATCGGTACAGACTTAGACGGTGGCTACGGGCGTGAACAGTCTCCGAGCGATTTGGATACTATCGCTGACCTACAAAAGATACCGGCGTTGCTGTCTGCACGTGGTTATAGCGATGACGATATTGCGGCTATCATGCACGGTAACTGGCTGCGACTTTTACGCGAGGCGTGGGCTTAGATAAGGAGACCTTTCATGAACCAAATACTTAGGGTTCTTGCCCTCATTGTTATTGGATTATCTGTTTCTCTGATGAGCAGCTGCACAAGTATGAATCGTCCCGATATTGACATTGGATGGAAAGGCTTCAGCGGCCAATTCGGTCTGAATAAACGTTCGGATCCTGTCCGACACGTCCAAGGCGGTGCAAGCATGAACTTGACCTACGATCCTCAAAGCCGTTCTATCAAAGGATATGTGGAAAACACGACTAACCGAACATTGAAACGTGTCAACGTTACAGTCCGCTTATCCAATGGCGTAAAACTCGGTCCAACGCGTTTAGCAGACCTTTCGCCAGGCACAACACAGGAAATCAAGTTTGCCGAGATAGATGGAAATTTTAGGGGGTGGACAGCACACGTTGAAGTCGGCGGGAGTGAGGATTAAAGGCTCAGGACTTACTCAGGCCCTTTACAGAAGATACCGCGTTTATTGGTGGATCGTGGCTATAGCGACACTGACATCGCTTCGATCATGCATGGTAACTGGCTGCGACTTTTACGCGAGGCGTGGGAATAGAGAAATTCATAGAAACAGGCGTAAATTTATTGGAAAAATTAGAGATGAGCGGGAGGTTGTTATTGAATTGGAAGTTGTCGGAATCCACACCAAAGTAGTGGTGAATGAGCCTATCCCGTGTGCGGGCAATTTCTTTCCAAGGAACACTTGGATATCGGTTCCGGAGTCCAACAGATAGTTTTTTAGTTGCCTCGCCAATAATTTCTATATTACGGATAACAGCATCCTGTGTCCGTGTATCCGAAAGAAATTCTTCGTACGTGATCTCATGCGTATAAGTCTTTATACGGCGCATCGCTTCCTGAATATCATATAGAAAATCTTTATCTGTCCTATTAGACATAAACAATACTTTCCCTAATTGCTTGAGCAATATGTGGAATCCGAATCCCTTGAAGCCCGCCTATAGTAAGCACATCCACCGATTTCCCAAGAATGTCCTCAAGGTAGTCAGCGAACTCCATGAATTTGAAACCTAACGGTATTTCAAATTCGACGATGATGTCAATATCACTATCTTCAGTATATATCCCTTTAGCGTAGGATCCGAATAAGCCAATCCTCTTAACGCCATACGCCTCGGCAAGGTATTCGGATTTTTCGGAAAGGATGTCTATGATTTTTTCTTTTGTTAAAATCACAGGTTTACCTCAAATCGGTAATTTAACCATCAATATCTGCTGATAATATGCTAAAGCGTAAAGTTTTGTAGCAAACAACTATCTTAGACTAACACACATCACAACCTATTTTACTACAATTGCACTGACATTTCAAATTTTAGGTTAGGTAGCAGATCGTTTCTACCTTGACTTTGTCGCTTTATGTCTGGTATCATGTTTAAAAATAGTGTGAAATAAAGTCGGATGGGAATCCACAAAATCGATTAAACCCTAACGCACAAACATGCAAGATTTTGATTCTGAACTCACGCAACGGGTTATATTTGGCGAAAATAGTATTGAGAAATTAGGCGAGTTAACTCGAGACCTCGGAGGTAGCCGTGTTTTCATAGCAACTGATCGTGGTATCGAAAAGGCAGGTATCCTCGCGAGAGCAATATCGGCGTTGCAAAGCGAACGGATCGCTGCTTACGTTTTCGCCGATGTTTCGCCTAATCCGACGACGGAAGATGTCGAAAATGCCGTTGTGGCCGCGAAAGCCGATGCACCGATAGACTTGATTATTGGACTCGGCGGCGGTAGCTCAATGGATTGTGCCAAAGGCGCAAACTTTCTACTAACCAACGGCGGTAAAATGGAGGACTACTGGGGCACCAATAGGGCGATACACCCGATGCTTCCGTCCATTGGTATCCCGACGACCATCGGTACCGGCAGTGAAGCCCAATCTTTTGCGCTCATCGCGCAGCAAGAGACACATATCAAGATGGCGTGTGGCGACAGAAAGGCAAAATTCGGGACCGTCATTCTGGACGCTACACTCACTGAAACGCTGCCGAGATCGGTCGCAGCAATAACGGGTATAGACGCAATTGCGCATGCGCTCGAAAGTTTCGTCTCAACCAGACGGAATCCGATGTCCCAGATGTTCGCACAACACGCGTGGCAGTTGTTAGATGTGAACTTTGAAGCAGCCCTCAAATCAAAGGACACTACAGCGCGAAGCAATATGTTATTCGGTGCTTACCTCGCCGGGCTTGCAATCGAAAATTCAATGTTAGGTGCTGCGCATGCCTGTGCCAATCCGTTGACTGCAAGATACGGTATCACCCACGGCGTTGCTGTTGCGCTGATGCTACCATACGTTATTCGATTCAACAGTCCCTTTGCTGAAGAATCTTACCGTCAACTACATTCTGATGGAGATTTAGCGGATAGGATTGTTGAACTAAAAGAAATTGGTAATTTGCCGAACACACTAAGGGAATGCAGTGTCGAATACACTATAGGAACAGTGGACATCCCCACATTATCAAAAGAAGCCTCAATACAATGGACAGCACAATTTAATCCACGTCCGCTGAACGAACAAGATTTTACAAAACTCTATGAAGCAGCCTATTAATATAAACCGTTTTGTATGGACATTTACCGTAAAAAACGTCCTATTTCTACTGCTCTTTATTGGACAAGCAACTTTTGCTGATTGGGCAACTTTTCGCGGGAATCCGCAGCTTACGGGTGTTACCAACGCTGAACTTTCCGAAAACCCGCAACTGCTTTGGACTTTTCAGGCAGGAGATATGATTGAGTCAACCGCTACAGTCGTTGATGGCACCGTGTACGTTGGTGCGTTAAACGGCTTTCTCTACGCGATTGATGCACAAACGGGTGAAAAAAGATGGATGTACCAAGCAACCGGTGCTATTAAAGCATCTCCATCTATCCATAACGGTGTAATCTACCTCGGGGACAGCGAAGGTATCTTCCATGCAATAGATATTAGCACCCAAGAAACGAAATGGCAGTTTAGGACGGAAGGTGAAATCATATCATCAGCCAATTTTACCGGAGACCGTGTGTTATTCGGTTCGTATGATGGATTTCTCTACTGCCTCAACCGAGAAAACGGGGAACTCATCTGGAAATTTGAGACCGAGGGGTATGTCCACGGCACACCTGGGATTTGGACCCAGTCCGCAAGTGAATCTGATAACGCGCAGCGTTTCGCCATTGTTACTGGATGCGATAGTTACCTTCGCGTTCTTAACATCAATGATGGCACACAGGTACAGCAAGTTGACCTCGGCGCGTATGTCGGTGCCAGCCCTGCGATTTCGCAAAATCGTATCTATTGCGGCACGTACGGTGCTGAAATATTAGCAGTCAACTTAGATATTGGAGAGATTGCCTGGCGGTATCGCCACCCGAAACGGAGATTTCCGTTTTTCGCTTCAGCTGCCCTGACTGAAGATATGGTAATCATCGGAGGACGGGATAAAATAGTGCACGCGCTTTCGTCTGAGACAGGAGAATCGTTATGGACCTATACAACCAAATCCCGTATTGAGTCATCGGCTGTTGTTGTCGGCAAACGTGTCTTTCTTGGGACGACCCGCGGGACGTTCATCGCTTTAGATGTGTCCACAGGAGAATCGGTGTGGGAATTCGCAACGGGTTCATCAATTGTCGCTTCACCGAGTGTAGCCGATGGCAAGATTTACATTGGGAGCGAAGATGGAATCCTCTACTGTTTTGAATAATGAACTTTCAAGGATAGATTCATTAAGAGAAAATTTTTCAGCCGATACATAGAATTGGGAAGATGTCAAAGTATATTTAAGGCAAAGGAGCAAACATTATGCCTGAAACAAAACCGGAACCCGCAACAGCAGGAATAGATTCAAAACAGACGACCGTCGGGAGTGTTTTCGTTTCAAACTACCCACCGTATTCCACTTGGAGCGAGTCAGATGTGCCAGAAGTGGCGCGAATGCTCGGTGAACAGCCCCGACCCGACGCAACGCTTGGGCTTTACCTCCATATTCCCTTCTGTCGTAAACGGTGCAAATTCTGCTATTTTCGAGTCTATACGGATAAAAACAGTTCGGAAATTGACACGTACTTGAACGCACTTGCGAAAGAGATCGAACTTTACAGCAAGCAACCCGCGATCGCCGGTAGACCCCTGAGATTCGTCTATTTCGGTGGGGGTACGCCTTCCTATATTAGCGTCAAACACCTCACTGCTCTCGTTGACAGCGTAAAACGGGCAATGCCGTGGGATGCTGCTGAAGAAGTGGCGTTTGAATGCGAACCCGGCACCTTGACAGAGAAGAAAGTAGATGCAATCAAAGAGATTGGTGTAACCCGATTGAGTCTCGGTGTTGAAAATCTGAACGATGAGATTCTTGCCGAAAACGGTAGAGCACATCTCTCCAAAGAGGTTTATCGCATTGTGCCGTGGATAAAAACATTAGCATTCGACCAAGTCAACATCGATCTCATCTCAGGTATGATAGGTGAAACGTGGGAAAGCTGGCGAGAAACCGTCAGCAAGACAATTGAGCTTGAACCAGATAGTGTCACTGTTTATCAGTTGGAGCTGCCGTTCAACACGGTCTATTCTAAAGATATCCTCGGTGGTGATACACTTCCCGTAGCAGATTGGAAACTCAAGCGCGAATGGCATCAATACGCCTTTGAACAATTTGCGCGAGCCGGTTATGCGCAATCCAGTGCGTATACAGTGGTTAAGAAGAATAAACCGTGCCAGTTTGTCTATCGCGATGCAGTGTGGCAAGGAAGTGATATGATAGGCACAGGGGTCGCCTCTTTTTCGCACCTCAGCGGCGTTCATTTTCAAAACGCCCCCTCATGGGGAGATTACCTCCGCCACCTTGAAGAAGACAGATTTCCTGTCTATCGCGCGCTGCGGCCAACGGAAGCGGAACGGTTGACGCGAGAGATGATCCTACAACTCAAACTCGGAAGCATCAGACCGTCTTACTTCAAGACAAAGTTCAATGCTGATATCCTCACGCTTTACGCTGAACCCTATGATAAACTGCAGAACGACGGCATGCTGCACGTCAACGCCGAGTTAGACGAGATTCAATTGACCCAACGCGGGCTGCTCCAAGTCGATAGCCTCCTTCCAGCATTCTATGCCCCGGAATACCAGAACACACGATACACCTAAGACATGGATACAAGCACACAATTACAACGCTTTCGCGAGATGCTCGCTCCAGTGTTAGAGACAAACGCTTTTTATCGACGAAAACTTACCGAAGTCGGGATTACACGTCCAAACGATGTGCAGACCCTGAGCGATTATCAGCACCTGCCTTTCACTACAAAGGAAGAACTCAGTGCAGACCAAGTATCATATCCCCCTTACGGTACAAATCTCACCTTTCCACTGGAACAGTACACCTGTCTGCACCGCACATCAGGAACAACCGGTTCACCTTTACGATGGTTAGATACAGCAGAATCGTGGGACTGGTGGGGTAAATGTTGGCGAGAAATTTACGACGCAGCAGGCGTGACATTCGCAGATCGGCTCATGCCCGCTTTTTCGTTTGGTCCTTTTATCGGCTTTTGGAGTGCATACCACGGTGCACAACAACTCGGTGCGCTCATAATCGCGAACGGCGGCTTTACCTCTGAGCAACGCATTCGCGCTATTCTGAGCAATGAAGTAACTGTGCTAATCTCCACACCGACTTACGCACTACGGCTTGCCGAAGTCGCAGCACAAGAAGGTGTTAATCTCAGTGAAGAATCTTCGGTCCGAGTGACCATCCATGCGGGTGAACCCGGAGCCAGCTTACCTGCAACAAAACAAAGGATTGAAAATGCTTGGGGTGCGAAGGCTTATGACCACGCTGGCGCGACGGAGGTCGGTGCGTGGGGAGTTATGTGCGAACCACAGGCGGGTGTCCATCTCAACGAAAACGAATTTATTTGTGAAGTGCTTGATCCAGAGACCGGCAATCCAACAGACGCGGGAGAATTAGTCATCACCAATTTAGGGCGCATTGGCATGCCGGTCATCCGTTATAGGACAGGAGACTACGTTAAACTCAAGTCAGCACCGTGTGAATGTGGGAGAGAGAGTCGTGTCCTTGATGGCGGTGTTACCGGTAGACTCGATGATGCCCTAATCATTCGCGGTTTGAACGTGTATCCCGCCACTATTGAAAACATTATCCTCAAGTTTCCAGAGGTCCAAGAATTCGCTGTCCGTGCTTACGGTACAGAGACGCTTGACGAACTCGAAATTCAGATTGAGTCCACAAATCCAAATCCGACCGATACTGTCAATGCTGTGACAACAGCTATCCGAGATGCTTTAGGTCTGCGAGCTGTCGTTCAATCGGTGCCACTTGGAACACTACCGAGATATGAACTGAAGTCCAAGCGATTTACCGATCAACGAAAAATGGACTGAAATCTGCTACATAAACCGGCAGAAAAAATTAGGTTACGCTTGTCACAACACCAAACCCGATCCGTACACCCATCTTCTTTACTTCAAACCGAGTGCCGATCTCCATTACCAACGGAAGGTCAAGCACAAGCGTGACATGGGCATAAGTCCCGGATGTAACAAGGGCAAGTTCGGGTGGAAGGTGTAGGTGTGCTGGCATATCAACACCCCATAGGTAGATATCGGGTCTATCATTTTCAATAAGCGGGATATGTGTGCCGCTCTCTTCAAACGTCAAGAGATAGATAAGGGCAGTAAACTCAGCATGTGACTTGACAGTCTTCGGTGTACAAAGTACTTGTCCGACAGACAGCCAATCTGGTTCAGATTCGACAGATACTTCACGCTCCTTTATACCGACAACCCGTGTTTTGATCCTGTCCCCCTTACCGACAATATCTACTGCCTGTCCAACAGCGAGTTGTCCCTGTATAATTTCACCACGCACGGACACGCTCTCTTTCGTTTCGTCAGTAATTTCATAAATTGGCATAATGAGGGGCAAGCGTTGGATATTCACGGGTGCAGGCATTACACTGTTCATCGCGACAATCAAATCAACAATCGGCTGCCATTGGGAAGAGGTAATCCGGTTCCCTTTGTAGTCTAACGCCTTTTGCGCGTCACCGACGATTATTGGTGTCGTACTTTTTCCATCTCCATACGCGTTCAGGAGTTCGTGCATTTCTTGTTTGCAGATGTCTACGATTTCATCATCTTCTGGAACACCCCCTGTATTAAGAAAGGGCAATACCTTTGGAAGAGGCAGCTGATTAGCGAGTCGGAGATGTGCATCGGAGTCCGCTGTAACACCCTCGACAGCATTCACCACCCAAATCGCGCCCTGAATTCTCGGTGAACCACTAATCAACATTTTAACGATATCTGAGGACATCTCGCAGTCGATTTGGGTATAAAATTTGCCACTGGTTTCATAGGCAATCGTACGGTAGGTAATACCAACGCCTTCTCGAATGGGATGATGAATCGGGGATTGTGCTTCAAAATCGGTGTCTCCGTCCGTATGAATTGCGCCGATTCTTGAGATGACCTCCGCCATCGCCGCGGTTAACGTTGTTTTACCGTGTCCATCTGCACCGAGGGTACAGATAGGTAGTCTATTATGTGTATATTCTTTTTTTTCTATCATCTCTTCTCTCCTAACGGAAATAATATTTCGCCTACGAAACCTGTGTCATTATAGCAAAAAGTCAGCAATCGTGCAATACGGAAAAACTTGCCAAACGGTCGAAAGCATGCTACACTATTAACGTTTTAAAATCCACGATTAGAAAACACAAAACGGCATTATCCAGGGAACAAATGTCAAGCCAAAAGATCCACGATCGCAGTCAACTTGAATCTATTCTTCAAGAAGCGAAAACAGATGGGGCTGTCGTTGTTACGACTAACGGTTGTTTTGATGTTCTGCACTTAGGACATCTCCGGTACCTACAAGCAGCACGTCAACTCGGCGATCTACTCGTCGTGGCAGTTAATAGTGATACCTCGGTGCGGCAGCTCAAAGGTGAAAATCGGCCCCTGGTTCCTGAAGCGGAACGCGCAGAGATGCTCGCCGGATTGGAGTGCGTCAGTTACGTCGTTATCTTTCCAGAATTAACACCCATTGATTTGCTTTCCGAACTTAAGCCGGATATCCACGTTAAAGGCGGCGACTATAAACTGGAGGAACTCATAGAAAAAGATGTCGTTGAAGCAAACGGTGGTAAAGTGATCGTCGGCTTGAACGTTCCGGGCAAATCGACAACCAACCTCATCGAAGTGATATGTGAACGGTATAAAGATACTGATCCTGAAGGCGCACCGTAACCCAGTTTTAGTATACAGAGGAGCAACTACAGTAAAATGCAGATAAATGATTCATTGCACATCACCGACCTGAAACCTCAAATTGAGAAACTTTTTGAATGCTCAGGTCAAAAGATTTTAGCCATTGAGGACACGTGGCCCTCTGAAAAAGGCACACCGGTCTTCACCGTTGCTGGCATCTATACAACACGCGGTTGGACGGAGTGGACACAGGGTTTCCAATTCGGTTCCGCTATCCTCCAATTCGATGCCACCGGTGATGAGCAGTTCCTTGAAATCGGCAGACGGAATACGATTGAAAAGATGGCACCGCACGTCACACATATCGGTGTGCATGACCATGGGTTCAACAACGTCTCGACTTACGGAAACCTCCGCCGACTGATGCGAGAGGGTGTGATTCCGTGGAACGATAGCGAGATGGATTTTTACGAACTTGCATTAAAAGCCTCCGCCGCTGTGCAAGCGAGTCGCTGGACCCAGATAAAAGATGGGAGCGGGTATATCGCTTCTTTCAACGGACCGCATTCGCTCTTTTCGGACACAATCCGTTCCCTGCGTGCTTTAGCACTCGGACATACGCTTGGCGCGGTACTCATGGGTGAAGGCGATGTCGCTATTAGCCTGATGGAACGTCTCCTCCAGCACTCCCAGACAACGGCAGCCTATAATGTCTACTATGGCGAAGGACGTGATGCGTTTGATTTACGTGGACGGGTTGTGCATGAATCTATCTTCAACACCAACGACGGAAACTATCGCTGTCCGAGTACGCAGCAGGGATATTCACCCTTTACGACATGGACACGCGGGTTGGCATGGATTATTACAGGTTATGCTGAGCAACTCGAATTCTTTGACACACTCTCTGAAGACGAACTCGAACCCTACGGGGGATACGCGCTGGCAACAGCACACATGCGCAAGGCTGCAGAAGCCACTGCAGATTTCTATATTGAAAACACTGCTCAAGATGGGATTCCGTATTGGGATACGGGTGCCCCGGGTTTATCGGGACTTGGTGATTATTTGGCTGTGCCTGCGAATCCGTACAATGATCTTGAACCCGTGGATAGTTCCGCCGCAGCCATCGCGGCACAAGGGTTAATCCGACTCGGCAATTACCTCAAAAAACACGGTGAACCAGACGCAGGAAACGCCTACTATCAAGCCGGTCTAACGGTCGCCCAAACGCTCTTCGCTGAACCATATCTGTCTGAATCTGATACACATCAGGGATTGTTGTTACATTCGGTGTACCACCGTCCGAACGGCTGGGACTATGTGCCGGAAGGTCGGAAGATTCCGTGTGGAGAGGCTTCGATGTGGGGCGATTACCACGCGCGTGAACTCGCAGTGCTGCTATGGCGAGAGATAAATGATAAGCCGTATTTGACGTTTTTCTAAGGTATATTTCGTAAGCACATCTGTGGACGCAAATCAGATGAGGAGAAATCATAATGAGCGAAACCAAAGGCACGCAGCATCCGAATGTTGAAATTGCTGTTGAGAACTTCGGCCCCATCGCTGAAGCAAATATTGATTTGCGTCCGCTGACAGTGTTTGTCGGTCCAAGTAATACAGGAAAAACCTATTTTGCTACGTTGGTGTATGCGTTGCATGGCACTTTTAACGGTTTATCTGGCTCAGGCCTTCTTTCTCCTTTTGAGCAAGGAGAAGTTCTAAGTATAGTACGTCAACTTTTAACTGATCACACTATGCCAAGAACGGAAATTCAGGATATAGTCAATAAATTAGGAATGTGGGGCAGACCTTTTAAATTGTCGGATTTGTCCAAGGAAATGCGACAAAAATTAGGCTCTATAATCAAAGAGACAGATTTTTTTACAGAAACATTGCAAGATGAACTCAAAAATTGTTTTGATCTTAATTCCATTCCAGAACTGATCCGTATGACTGAAGTAAAGCATAGTGAAATGACAACTTTGCTGAAGGTTATTGAAGGAGGACAAGAATATTGGAACTTCAAGATGAATGTTTCTGAATCAGAAGTTAACTTAGATAGTTCTACTGTTCTGAATATTTCAACTGAGGATGACCTAGTACTTCTTCCTATAGAATGTTTGGTTTCCGCAGAACTTCTTGTTGATGACAACAGGGCCAGCATAAGTATTAGTGGGCCTAAAAAAAGAAATAGGTACTATATGCCTGCTGCTCGGAGCGGAATAATGCAAAGTCATCGTATTATCGCAAGTTCGCTTGTGAAACGTACGACCCGAGTAGGTTTGGAACGTTTCCCCGAAGTTCCCACTATGTCAGGAGTGATAGCAGATTTTATGGAAAGGATTATCCTTTACGAAGAAGGCAAAATTCCTAATGATGAAATGAAACACCTGGCAATGACCCTTGAATCCGATGTCCTTGGGGGGCAAATACGTGTGGAACCTTCATTAATCGGATATCCAGACTTTCGCTACCAACCACAAGGTGTAGAAGAGGATATACGTTTAAGCCAAACCTCATCAATGGTATCTGAACTTGCTCCCTTGGTTTTGTTTCTCAGAGGTCTTGTCCGTCCTGGCGACACACTCATTATTGAAGAACCCGAAGCACACTTGCACCCTGGTGCGCAAGCAGATATAGCAGTTATCCTCGCTCGCTTGGTTAGGGCAGGGGTAAGAGTGATTATAACAACATACAGCGACTGGCTACTTCAGGAAATAAGCAATCTGACGCTTGAAGGACTATTAGAAGACGAAACCGACGAACCTGCAAGTTGGCTCCTACCGAACGAAGTTGGTGTATGGCATTTCCAAAAGGACAAACCTGTGCGGGAAATTCCGTTTCATCCCCGAGAAGGCATATCCCCAGAAGATTATGAGGATGTTGCTGAAGGACTCTATAACCGATCAGTGAATCTCCAACAGAGACTTGAAAAAAAGAAAGGTGAAAGCGGACGTGAACCTGTATGAAACCCTCGAGGAGATTCGTCAATGGATAGGGAACAGAAGAGCAACATCCTATACCAAAGAAGGATGCCGCGTCTCTATGGCAAGCATACCGTCTGAACGCGTTGTATTGGATGTAGACCTTGCTTTTCCAACAGGCAGAGCGGATACCAACCAATGTGATTTTGTTCTTTTCTACATTGACGCTGCCCAAAACTGCCTCGTCGGGGTTCCAATGGAACTTAAGAGAGGCGATGTTGATGTGTCAGAAGCAATCGCACAGCTGCAGGAAGGCGCGCGCATCGTTGATAACCACACGCCAAGTAATGTTGATATGAACCTTACTCTTATCTTAGTTCACGGAGGTAGTATACACAGAAGTCAGCGAAATCGCCTCAGAACTTCCAGAATCAGGTTCCGAGGCGAGCAATTTCCGATTAATACTGCGCGATGCGGCCATGAAGGCAATTTAGCACAAGCTTTGAGGAAATCCAGCAAACGGTAATTTCATATGTTCTGAGATTGGGAAATCCTAACATTTATATTGTCAAACATATTCGCCCGTTTTATTTTTTCATTCCTTGGCTATACTACCACTTGTTCAACTTGTCCTGTCTCCAATGAACGATTTGCAGCGAGTGTGACAGCAAGCGATTTGACGGCATCGGCGTAGGACGAAAGCACCAATTCTTGATCGTTCGCTTCAACCGCATTGATGAACTGTTCAACCTGTCGGAAGTACCCCGCCTCAGTGCCGGTGTAGTTAATCGTTTCATCACCAATCTGACCCCGTAATCCGAGATCGTGTGTGAGTTTGAGATAGATGGCATCACCTACCAATTCGGTTGCGAAGTTGTCGTGTGCACGGGCAACACACGTACTGGTGATACTCCCTACTGCTCCGCTCTGAAACTGCATGTTGCAAACGGTACACTCCTCGAAGTCTGCGATACCTTCGGAAACGCCTTTGATACCGTAAGCCTGAACACTCGTCACATCACCGAGAAAATAACGGATGAGGTCAAAGACGTGAGTCGTCTGTTCCACCATTTGTCCGCGGGACACGTCGTATTTCCCCCACCATGGATGATTAGCACCCATCCGCGTGAGAAACCGTCCAATCCCCATAGCAAGTTTCTGATCTCCGACTAACTCCTTCGCTCTTGCTGTAATGTCGCTGTATCGCGCCATATAGCCGACTTGACTGAGGACACCAGCCGTATCAATTGCGTCGCGAGTGCGTTGTGCGGTTTCTAAATCCTGCGCAACGGGTTTGGCGACGAAGAGTGCTGCGTCGGATGCTGCTGCATCGACAACCTGTGTCGTATGCGCACCCGGTGGAATACAGATAAATACAACATCGGGTTTCTCTTTTTGTAGCATCTCACCGTGGTCAGTGTACGGTGTTGCATTTTCTTCAGCAGCGATGGCTGTGGCACGTTCAGCATTTATATCGCAGACTGCTGCAATGGGACGTTCGAGTTGTTTGAGGCTTTGGCGGTAACTTCTGGTGATGCCGCCAACACCAATAAAGGTAATTTTCATATTAAGTTCTCATCCTTCTATAATATGTGAAAGCGAAACAGGGCAGAATTTGGAGATATGCCCTATACCTCTGGTTAATCATCAGCCGGGGTTGCGGCACCCAGCAGCTCTTCATCGGAAACAGGACGGAAGCGTTCCTCTGGATTTCTCAAGAAGAACGCTCGCAAATCTGTTGTGATGGCATACAACGCTGGCATTACGAATAACGTCATCAAGGTTGCAAACGCGAGTCCGAAAATGATCGTATACGCCATCGGCATCCAGATTGGCGATTTGCCCCCTAAACCGATTGCCATTGGAATAAGACCAATAATTGTCGTCAATGAAGTGAGTATAATCGGACGCAGTCGGATGCTACTTCCTTTTAGAATCGCATACCATTTATTGTGACCACGTTCCCGATGCTTGTTAATGAAATCAATCAGCACAATCGAATCGTTCACGACAATCCCAGAAAGTGCTACAATACCAAACATAGCGACGATGCTAAGTGTCGCATTAGAAAGTAGGGTTCCTATCATCGCTCCAATCATTCCGAATGGCACAGCCAAGAGGATAATAATTGGTTGACTAAACGATTTGAATTGCGCACCTAATACCATATAAATTAACAACAATCCAACAATAAACAATTTCCACAACTCGGAGAAGGATTCTGTAATCTCATCAAAAACCCCTCGAAAATCGAGTTGGTATCCCGGATACAGAGATTCTACGTTAGCGAACGTACGAATTAACGCCTGATTTACCCTCACTGGCGTTGTTTTTGCTCTATCTACTGAGGCATAAACCGAGATTGATCGTTCCCCGTCGAATCGATGGATATCTGCATAACCCTTCTCCTCCCTGATGGTCGCAACGTCTTTAAGTGGAACAATCGCACCTGTCGGGATTGCAATCAATAAATTGTTAAGTTCGGCAAGGTTTTTAAGAGTATCTTCCTTATATTTGACGATGACATCAACTGCTTCGTCCGCTTCACGATAGGTTGTGGCTTTAGCACCCGCAAGAGCAGTCCGAACCGTTTGGGCAACCTGAAATGTACTTAATCCATATTGATATGCTTTCTCCTGATTCAAGTAGATGCGCAATTCAGCCTTTCCGGTGCTGAAGTCATCTTGGATGTCGTAAACACCTTCTATCCGAGTTAGGACTGTCTTAAGAACGTCAGCGAGTTCAGTCAGATTCTCAAATCTCGGTCCTTTTACCCTGGCTCTTACGTCCGCGCCTTGTGGGGGTCCCTCTTCCTGTGTAACGAAATTCAGCCGCTCTATTCCACTAATTGTGGTGGTTTTTGTCCGTAGCTCCGCGATGATCTCATCTACACCTCGCGTGCGTTCTTTTTTAGGTGTGAGCTCGATGATTACCTCTCCGAGATTTGAACCGTAGGTAACACTTCTTCTTACCAAACCCGACATAAATGTGTGTAAACCGACATTGCTGACGACCGCAGCGACTTCAGTCGCAGGAAGTTCTTTAGCCATCTCTTCAATTTGGGCAATCACTTCCGTTGTTTCCTGAATTCCGTAGGATGGCGGCATCTCGGCTTTAACATAAAATTGTGGAAAGTCTTCACCGGGGAAGAGCTCCCTGTCAAGTACCAAAAATGCCCCGACGCATGCAACCAATCCGATGAAGAGGACACTCCCCACAAAGACATATCGGTGTCGGATGGTTATTTTCAATATCCTAACATATCGATTCCGAATAAAGTCAAAAAATGTGGCAAACCAAGCAAAAAAACCGATGAGGCGAGTACTTAGCGTAAAGGCACCGTGAGACTGGCGTTGGAGCCTGGCAGAACCCCTGTATCCTGTTCGGATTTTGGCTTTTCCCCATTCGGAGACGTGAGCTGGTAAAATGACGAAGACTTCAAAAAGAGAAGCTATCAGCACCAAAATCGCCATAATCGGCACGATTCGCATAAACTGTCCAGTAACACCGGACATAAACATCAATGGACCAAACGCGCAGATTGTCGTCAAACTCGCCGCCATAACGGGCCAGCCGACTTCTTCTGCGCCGCGAACCGCAGCAACTCTCGGAGGTTCCCCTGCTTCAATATATCGGTAGATGTTTTCTATGACGACAATAGCATCATCTACAACAATTCCTACCACTAAAATAAGTCCAAACAAGGAAACACCACTGAGTGTATAGCCGCCTACAGACATAAACCAAAACGTCGCCATGAACGCAACGGGTATACCCAGTGCCGCAAATAGCGCATTCCGCCATCCGATAAAAAGGAGGAGCATCAAAACGACAAGCACCAAACCGAAAAGTGCATTTGTTTCAAGAATCCCCAATCTTTCTTTGAGAACAACCGAATAGTCGTTAACAACCGTCAATTCAGCACCTTCGGGGAGATACCTTCTCCGATTTTCGACTAATTCGCGGAGTTCAGCAACTAATGCGATTGTGTTTCCTTCTGTCTTTTTCTCCACACTTAGGTTAATCGAGGGTTGTCTGTCAATTCGCGATAGGGTCCGCACTTCCTCATAGGTGTCAGAGATCGTTGCGACATCTTTCAGACGGAGAGACCACCCTGTGGGTTGAATAGGGATGAGAGTTTCGCCAATAGTCTCCAAATCGGTGAATTCTCCCATCGTTCGGATCATGAATTCCGTGTCCCCGAGTTCCATCGTACCTGCCGGGAGGTTCAAGTTGCTGGTACTCAGGGCAGTGATAACGGTTGCAATAGGCAATTGGTAAGCTCTCAAGCGATCAGGCTTTACCTCAACCCATATTTCCCTCTCACGGAGACCTGCTATTCGGACGGCAGCAATATTTTTGATGTCTAAGATTTCGTCTTTGAGATTTTCGGCAATTTTCCGCATCTGTGTTTCCGAAATATTTCCACCAACAACAATCGTCAACACAGGAAAACCAAATGAAGTATCAAATTCTTCGACCCTCGGGTCATCTAAAATCTCCTCTGGCAGCCCATTTGTCTGTTCAACAGCAGTGCGGAGAATCTCAAGTTCCTTGTCGAAATCCCGATCCCTTATCTCCTCAAAATCGACAAAGATAATGGAGCGCCCCTCTGAAGAGGTCGAAAACAATAGGTTAACTTTGTTGACGCTCCCTTCAATGGCATCCTCAATAGGAGCAGTGACAAGCTTTTCAACTTCTTCAGGGGATGCTCCCGGATATAACGTTGTTACAACTGCGCTCTGTACTGAGACTTCGGGTGTGAGTTCTCGCGGTAAATTTATCCATGCGTACAACCCGAAAGCGATAATTATAACCATCAAAAGATTCGCTAAAACGGGATTATTTACGGACATCCTGGGGATAGACATGGTGATAGGATTTTACGGTGTGAGGTGCTGAATGCTGAGTGTTTAGCTTGCAGAGTTTCCGTTTCACAAGAGGCAAAATTATAGAGAGCGAGGCTTCGTGCCTCGCTCTATTGCTCAATTTAGTCATCAGCTGGGACTGCAACCCCTAATAGGTTTTCGTCTGAAACGGTTTGGAAACGTTCTTCTGGATTTTTCAGGAAAACCGCTCGTAGATCTGTTGTAATCGCATATAGGGCGGGCATTACAAACAGCGTCATTGTAGTTGCAAGCGCGAGCCCAAAGATAATTGTATACGCCATCGGCATCCAGATCGGCGATTTGCCACCTAAACCGATTGCCATCGGAATGAGTCCGAAAATCGTCGTCAGCGAGGTGAGAATGATCGGACGCAATCGGATACTCCCACCTTTCAGGATCGCATACCATTTGTTGTACCCACGCTCTCGGTACTTGTTAATGAAGTCGATAAGGACAATCGAATCGTTCACCACAATTCCTGAAAGTGCGACGATACCAAACATGGCGACCATGCTAAGCGTTGCATTGGCAAGGAATAACCCAACCATCGCACCTATCATCCCGAATGGAACAGCAAGCATAATGATAATAGGTTGTATAAATGATTTAAATTGCGCACCTAACACAACATAAATCAACAACAGCCCGACGATGAACAGTTTCCACAACTCGGAAAAGGACTCTATAATCTCATCAAAAAGCCCTCGAAAATCGAGTTGGTATCCCGGATACAGGGATCCAACATCGGCGAACGTGCCGATTAACGCCTGAGTTGCTGCAAAAGGGGTTGTTTTTGCCCTATCTACAGAAGCATAAACCGTAATCGCCCGTTCACCGTCAAACCGGCGGATATCAGAATACCCTTTTTCCTCTGTAATATCGGCGACATCCTTGAGCGGAACGATAGCCCCACTGGGTGTTGCAATCAACAGATTATTCAGTTCAGCAAGGTTTCCAAGCGTATCTTCCTCGTATTTGACGATAACATCAATCGCCTCGTCTGCTTCCCGATAAGTTGTCGCTTTGGCACCCTCAATAGCGGTGCGCACTGTTTGCGCAATTTGGAATGTGGTTAATCCGTATTGATGGGCCTTCTCCGGTTTCAGATAGATACGGAGTTCGGATTTACCTGTCCGAAAGTCGTCTCGAATGTCGTAGACCCCATCCATCTGCGAGAGTGATGCTTTCAGGGTATCAGCGAGTGCAGTAAGTTGTTCAAATCTCGCCCCTTTTACCTTAACTTCAACATCCTCTCCTTGTGGGGGCCCGCCTTCCTGTGTAATGAAATTCAACTCCTCTATGCCACTAATCGTTGTGGTTTTCGTCCGCAGTTCGGCGATGATGTCATCTACACCTCGAGTGCGTTCTTGTTTTGGTGTGAGTTCAACAATAACTTCTCCGAAATTTGAGCCGTATGTAACACCTTCCATCATAGCACCCGTTGGTGTATGTAACCCAACGTTGCTGACGATCGCAGCGACTTCGCTTGATGGAAGCGTTTTCGCGGCTTCTTCAATCTGAGCTATCACGTTAGTCGTCTCTTGCATACCATAGGAAGGCGGCATTTCGGCTTTGACATAGAACTGTGGGAAATCCTCTCCGGGAAAGAGCTCCTTGTCAAGCACCACAAACGCGCTAACACACACAACCGATCCAATCAAGAGAACACACCCAACAAAAGCATATCGGTATCGGATCGTCTTTTTCAAGACTCTCACATATCGGTTTCGGATGAGGTCAAAAACCGTACCGAACCATGCCAAAAAGCCGACGATAGGGACAGTTAGGCTAAAGGTATTCGGAGATCGGGTTCGGAGGGGTTCAAGTCTGCTGCGTCCCGTACGGGGTTTCGGTCTTCCCCATTCAGAGACGTGTGCTGGCAAAATGACGAAGACTTCAAAAAGAGAAGCTATCAACACCAGAATCGCCATAATCGGCACGACCCGCATAAACTGCCCAGGAACGCCCGACATGAACATCAACGGACCGAAAGCACAGATCGTTGTCAAACTTGCCGCCACAACGGGCCAACCAACCTCCTCTGCGCCGCGAATCGCAGCAACTTTCGGAGATGCCCCCGTCTCAAGGTGCCGATAGATATTTTCTACAACAACAATAGCGTCATCTACAACAATCCCTACGACCAAAATAAGCCCAAACAAGGAAACACCACTGAGTGAGTACCCCCCCACAGACATGAACCAAAACGTTGCCATAAAGGCAACCGGTATTCCGAGTGCAGCGAACATAGCGTTGCGCCACCCGATAAAGAGCAGGAGCATCAAAACAACAAGCACCAAACCGAAGAGTGCGTTTGTTTCAAGAATCCCTAAACGTTCTTTGAGGATAACCGAATAATCGTTAACCGCAGTCAATTCGGCACCGTCAGGCAGGTCGCCGCTCCGTTTTTGAACCAACTCACGGAGTTCAGCAACCAAGGCAATCGTGTTGCCTTCCGTCTTTTTTTGGACACTTAAGCTGATAGAGGGTTCCCCACCAATCCGTGATAGCGTCCTTGCCTCTTCATAGGTGTCCGAAACGGTTGCGACATCCTTTAGGCGCAGGGGTGTCCCTGTCGATTGAACGGCGATGATGGTTTCACCGATTGTATCTGGACTCGCAAATTCGCCCATCGTCCGCACCATGAATTCCGTATTACCGAGTTCCATCGTGCCTGCTGGTAGGTTCAAGTTGCTGGTACCCAGCGCAGCAACAACGCCCGCAATGGGAATCTGATAGGCTTTCAACCGATCGGGATCCATCTCAACCCAGATTTCTCTTTCACGGAGCCCTGCTATCCGGACAGATGCGATGTTTTTAATATCCAATATTTCATCTTTGAGATTTTCGGCAATATCCCGCATCTGCCTTTCCGAAATATCGCCGCCAACAACGATTGTCAGCATAGGAAAACCGGATGAGATATCAAGTTCTTCGACCCTTGGATCATCTAAAATCTCCTCTGGCAAGTCATTTACACCTTCAACAGCAGTGCGGAGATTTTCAATCTCCTTGTCGTAATCTCGGTCACTCATTTCTTCAAAGTCGACAGAGATCACGGATCTTCCTTCCGAAGAGGTAGAGAACAGTAGATTGATTTTGCTGACATTTTCCTCAATAGCGTCTTCAATGGGAGCAGTGACGAGTTTTTCAACTTCTTCGGGGGAGGCACCCGGATATAGAGTTGTGATGGTCGCGCTCTGTAATGCGATTTCGGGTGTGAGTTCCCGTGGGAGGTTTATCCATGCATACGTCCCAAAAGCAATGATTATAATCATTAGCATATTTGCCAAAACAGGGTTATTCACGGATATCTTAGGAATGGACATGGCAGTAGAATTTCTCCTTATTTTTTGTAGCCTAACGGAGATTGAGAAAGTCTTTTATGGTGCAGCACTATTTTAAAGCGACATTATAGGGGTAGGGCATGTGCTACCCCATTTTAAATTCGCTGATATATCAGGGGGTTATGCTCACCTTAGTTCTGTTTGAGTGTTCCCCATGTAGTCGCCAACTTACCTTCAGGAGCGATTGCCAAAGGTTCAATCCCTTCGCCTTCAATGGAAAGTGTATCGACCAGAAACGTAACCGTTTGACCACCCCAACTGTTCATGAAACCGATACCGACGCGTTCAACATCAAACTTATGGTTCCACGTTTTGTTTCCAGAGAGTTCCCATTCATCCTTTTCACTCTCTCGGTAATAACCCGAGAAGAGGTCATCCTCTTTGACGATCTTGAGGTGAAGGGGGACATCAAAACCGGTCTGGAAGTGTCCTTTGTCTTGCCAATTGGCTTCAACCATACTACCGATAAGCGTTTTCTGCGGTTGATTGGCTTCGCCGCCAAACAGTAAACAGGCATAGTTCATGTCATCATCACTGTAAAGGAAAATACCAATCCACGAATCTGCTGGTTTATCAGGCTCGGTGGAAAAAATCCCGCTCACGGTTATATTTTTCGCCGCAGTTTTCGGGACTTCTCGTTCAAGCATCGGTTTATCAGGGGTCGTATGCCCCCATCCGCCCTTCGGATTCGTCATCTGCAAGAAGCCGTCTTTGACTTCATACGTTGTAACTTTGTCACGATAGTCGCGAAATTCCCATCCGTCAACAAGTTCATCACCATCAAACGGGTCTGTCCACACACCAGCAGAGGCTTGTATCATGGGACCGAACACCAGCACTCCGCATACCAGAATCATTAGCGTTTTCATAGTCAACCTCCTAATTTTTTCATTTTTCTTATGGGTACCCCTACTGCTCCAATCCAACCAATTTATAACTGAGATCCACTAATTTCTTTGCAGTCCCCATATCTTTGGCGTTCGGATTTGGAGATGTCATGGGCCAACCCCCTTTTTTACATTCTTTGTCTCTATAAAGTACACTGCTCTGACTAAAATACGCCCCTGAATGGTTTGGTACATCATCAGAGAGTAAACAATGAAGTGACGTTTGGGCTGCCTCTTCGTTACTCTCAGTGATAAAAGGGTTGAGCGGTGCCAGTATCACCCGCATGATTCTCACAAACCAGCTATTGCCGCCGAAGTTTGAGCGTGCCCACCCCGGGTGAACGGAAGCCGTCGTAACACCCGCGCTTTTTAGTCTTTCCGCAAGTTCCATTGCATATAAGACAGCAGCAACTTTAGCCTCAGCATAAGCCGCGAAATTATTGAATTTTCTTGTATTAAAATTCAAGTCGTCCAAATGCACAGTGGGTCGATTTTGTTTACTGCCTGCATGAACAACAGACGAAACAATTACCATTCTTGATGGGGCACTTTCCTTCAACACCTCAAGCAATAATTCAGTAAGCAAGAAATGCCCGAAATAACTCACGCCGATCGCCATCTCAAACCCATCTTTCGTCCTTTGGACTTCACTGCCAGAGGTCACAAGTCCAGCATTGCACACTAAACCATCCAGTTTATCATATTTCTTCAGGAATGCATCAACAAACTCCCTCACCGACTGTAGATCGGCAAGGTCTAATTTCATGACCTCATAACCCCCTCTTAATCCGGTAAAACTGTTGGCGATCTCTTCCGCTGCCTCGAGTCTTCTGCATGCCATTATTACATGGCCACCTTGCTTAACTAATTGTCTTGTCGTTTCAAGACCAACTCCCGAATTAGCACCTGTTACGATATAAACTTTTCCAGTTACATCTTTGGCAAGTGTATCCTTATCGACCCGTAATATATTCTTTCTACTCATTTTTACCTCGCGATATAATAAAGCTCGCTCGCTTAAAGTCCCATGATATGTCCTAACTTATAAACTGCCTCATCGTTAGTATAAAACAAACTACGAGGACTATATCTACCCTCCCGTTAAAGGTCGGTGCGGAATCGCTCGATTTACTGCACCTCTCAGATCAAAAATTAACCATAAATACGGGGTCTACAGCAGACACAATCCAAACCCAGGATTTGAAACTGAATACGGCACGATCAATTTGGGTTATTATAACATGGCGTAAGGCATTGTTGCAAAGAGAATCCCGAATTACCGAATCCCTTTGAGAGTACCCCACGTTAACGCCAACTTATCCAACGGTTCAACGTCTAACCCACCAAGTGCCTTCGCCAACCCGTGTTCTACGATAATCGCTAAGTCGTCTTCACTGAGCACCGTGTTAAAAATAGCCGCTTCATCAATAATACCGACGAAAAATGAACCACCACCCCATCGACCAATCTCAACAGGATTCCCTGTGACGGTCGTTTTACCGGGACGTGTACTCACTCCTGCTCTCACGCCATTCACATACACCACGAGTTGTTCAGCCTTCTCGTTGATGTCGTAAGTCGCTGCGAAGTGGATCCAGGTGTCCTCATCCGGTACAGTTGCGGAGGCTCTCGGCTCCCAACTTCCACCGGGTTTGACAAACGCAGACATCCGATTGCCTTCCTGCGGTGGGTCAATCCGCAAAAGATACTCGTCGCTTTTTGCGATGAGCTGCCGCCAATCCCCAATATCTGTTGCAAAGAACCACGCCATCATTGTGAGTTCATCGCCGAGTTGTAATTCCGGCGTTGAGTCAATGGATACCCACTGTCCGCCATCAAACTCAAGCCCTTTGCCGATTTTTCCGTCTTTCCACTTCGCACCGTTAATTGTGCCGTCGTGTCCGAATTCTGAAGAATCTTTGGTTGTCTTGCCAGCACCTTCATCAAAGAGCCAGACACCGACTGCCGTTTCAGGATCAATTTCGGCAGAACAGAGCTGCGGGATTACCCACATCACTAATAAACAGCTAATTCCTAAAACCGAGATAGATTTTCGCATTTTTGTCCCTCCATAATCCAATTTTGGTAGATCGTATCAGATTTTATAATTATAACACATTGCCCAATATTCTAACAAATAAAGAATTAGTCTGAGAGACATTCGCTATATTTCTAATTGGACATACGAGCAAAAATGTGGTAAACTAAATGTAATAACTAAAATTACCTTGCAGAAGGACATAGACTATGGATCAAAAAGAACAAATTGTTGCCGACCTCTCTACGCTTTTGGGTTCTAAAAATGTTCTAACGGATCCGACGGCTTTATCGGTATATGAATGTGATGCCGCGCCGTCTTTTAAGGCAATGCCAGATATTGTTGTCTTCGCAGATACAGCAAAACAGGTATCGGATATTGTAAAGTTGGCAAATAAATACGGTGTCCCGTTTATCGCTCGCGGCGGTGGCACAGGTTTGAGTGGTGGTATGCTCTCCGTTCAGGGTGGGATTATTATTGCCCTGAATCGCATGGATCGTATTTTAGAGATAGATCTTGAAAACGAACGGGCAGTGATTGAACCCGGGGTCGTTAATCTGTTGCTAACGCAGGCAGTCGAGAACAAGGGTTATCATTACGCGCCAGATCCCTCAAGCCAAAAGGCATGCACAATCGGTGGCAATATTGCCGAAAATTCCGGTGGACCGCATACCCTGAAATATGGTGTTACGTCTGACCATGTGCTTGAATTGGAAGTCGTTTTACCCGACGGCGAGATTATTGAACTCGGTGGCAGTGTCGAAGATACAATCGGCTACGATCTCCGCGGTGTGATGATCGGCTCCGAAGGCACATTCGGTATAGTGACGAAAGCCGTTGTCCGTCTCACCCGTAATCCGCAAGCGTATCAGACTGCACTCGCAGTTTTTGAAACGATGGACGATGCCTCCAACGCAGTCTCAACGATCATTGGTGAAGGTATTATTCCCGCTGCACTGGAAATGATGGATACGCTCGTCATTCGTGCGTTGGAAGAGGCGTTCCACTTCGGTTTTCCGCTTGACGCTGAAGCCATCTTGATTGTGGAACTCGACGGTATTGAAGCAGGTATGCAGAACCAAACAGAGCAGATTTTAGAGATTTTTAAACAGCACAACGCCCGAGATGTGAGTTACGCCAAGAATGAGGCAGAACGACAGGAACTTTGGAAGGCTCGGAAAAGCGCGTTCGGTTCATTCGGACGCCTCGCACCGAACTATATCACACAAGATGGGGTCGTCCCGAGGACGACGCTCCCGAAGGTTTTGCGTCGTATCTCCGAAATTTCCGAACAATATCAGATCCCGATTGCAAACGTATTTCACGCGGGTGATGGTAACATCCATCCGATTGTCCTCTTTAACGAACGCGATGCTGACCAATGCGAACGCGTAGAGCATGTCAACAAGGAAATCCTGACGGTATGCGCTGAAGTCGGTGGCACAATCACTGGCGAACACGGTATCGGTGTTGAAAAGATGGATTATATGCCCTTGATTTTCAGTCCTGCTGATTTACAAGTTATGGCAACGGTCAAAAGCATCTTTAACCCGACTGGACTCTGTAATCCGGGTAAGATTTTCCCGACTGCCGAATCTTATGAAAAGTTGGGTTTGCAACCTGATGCAATGAGGAATTTCTAAATGAAAACCTATTCCAAAGATGATGTTATCAAAACTGTCCGAGATATGCTTCAAGACATTACGGAAGTTGAGTCTATTAAGCATCTGGGAGGTAATGAATTTTCGGTCCGTATTATTATTAGTGAAGCAGATAAGACACCTATTATCCCTACCCGCAGTTACGAGCGATTCATTGATACTTTTGCTTCTGCTTTAGGACATAAATTTGATTCTGAGGGAAGCATGTCGAGCACTGGTGACAAGGTAGAATACCTTGATAGTAGGGCAGGGGAGTACTGGACGAGACAAATCCACTTTAGTCTTGACCAGATTAATGTGGAGGGATAGGTGAGTGATAGAGACAAGTGTCATAGTTGCTTTGCTTGAACGGAGCGTGAAACGTTTGGAAGATTTCTCCATTTACCAAACTCCTGTTCAACCGGATCAAGTCGAAAAAATAGAGGGGTTTGAGATAAGAATCCTGACCAATAAGACTGATACATAAGTATAAAAAAAAGAAAAGCAGATGGAAAACTCACGTGCTTTGCACGATGAACTTAGGCAGATTGTTGGAGATTCAGGTGTCCTTTCAGAGGCGGCATCCGCATCTTATGCTATTGACGGATGCGCTCCGAAGGCGGTTGTCTTGCCTGCATCTGTTCAAGAGATACAGGACATCCTTCAATTTGCAGCGAAACAGGATTTGTCGGTTATCCCTGCTGGTGCAGGCACGAAACTCGGCATAGGAAATATTCCAGAGAAAGTAGACGTAGTCCTATCAACAACACATCTGAACAGCGTTGTCGAATATGAACCAGCGGATCTAACTGTAACTGTGGAAGCCGGTATTCGCTTGGCAGACCTTCAAAAGGAATTGGCGAAACATCGGCAGTTTTTGGCAATGAATCCACCTTACGCAGAACGATGTACCATTGGTGGGATTGTTGCAACAAATACAAGCGGTTCATTCCGACTTCGACACGGAACAGCCCGAAATCAGGTGTTGGGAATGCGAGTTGTTCACGCAAATGGCACTGTCGTCAAAAGTGGCGGGAAAGTCGTGAAAAATGTCGCGGGATATGATCTCAACAAACTCTACATAGGCGCTTTCGGAACACTGGGTATCATCACCGAAGTTGCCCTCAAATTATCGCCGATACCGACCCGACAAGCAATAGTCGCAACAGAATTTCAGGACATTCAAAACACAGTCAACACAGGTTTAAGTATCGTTAGTTCGCAGACGTTACCGATGTTCGTGAATTTATTCATTAATTTCGATCCGAGGTGTCCGGAAACTCGCGGACAAAAGAAATTTATGTTGGTGACCGGATTCGGCGGGGACCCTGAGACCGTGGCGTGGCAGTTGGCTCAAAGCCGAGAAATTATGGAACAAAATGGCGGAAAAGGTGTGACAACCACCGAAGATGAATCGCAGCAACACATTCAAGAGATTATTCAGGAATTCTCAGCGTATAACGAGAACGCTGAAAGCGTCATCGTGAAAATAAACTTGAAACGAACCGACATCGTTGCGTTTTCTGAGCAAATTATGGGAGTGAGTTGGACGCACGATGTGCAAATGATGGCGTTACTCGGAAACGGTGTGTTATATCTTAAGATTCCGGTAGTGCCAGAAACAGATTTTCAAGCCCTTTCGGACGTGCTGACGGCACTGCGCCAATCGGCACTGGAAATGCGAGGAAATCTCATCGTAGAAACCGCACCGTCTGAACTCAAACGGCATATTGACGTTTGGGGACCGGTCGGAAATATACTTCATCTCATGAAACAGGTTAAAGCCAAATTTGATGCAGACGGTTTGTTGAATCCGGGGAGGTTCATTGCCAGTATTTAGTTCCTATTTTGCTCAATAAGAATACCGCGGCGGACTTTTCTGCGTTTCACCGGAAGATTCACAACCGCTCACCCCGAAAAATTAGGCACATAATAGTGCAGTTGCCTCAAGATGTACAACGCCGTACGACATAATTTGCAAATCTATATTGCAAAGAGGGGAGACATAATATGACAGAAAAAAGAGGGAGGATCTTGTGGATTGATAACGAGGTTTCCGATGTTCGGCAAGCAAATACCGAGATCGAAGATCGGTATTCTGAAAAGCAAATATACGTAACACCCAAACCTTATGTTTCCTTTTTGGAGTCCCAAGGGTACGATGTGTCTGTAGCAAACAGTGCTACACATGGCATTAAAGCACTCAAAGACCAGCGGTATGATGCCGTCTTATTGAATTATGATGGACCGGCGCGAAAAGAAAACCTACTCGCGCATATCCGGAACTTAGATACCCACATCCCAATTCTACTCCTAACCCGCAAAGATGGTGAAGAAATAAGACAGGAAGCGAGCCTTTACGATGTTACCAACATCTTCATAATGCCTGCCAACCCACCAGACGAGGCTTGCCAAAAGGTATTATGTAAACAATTAGCAGCGTCCCTCGTTTTTCTAATTGAAAAACAGATAGTGCGCGAATTGTACATACCACAAGCATACGTTCAAAACTTTAATAGCGGATACATTCCGGACGGAGGTGCCCAAGAACACAATTTCACCAACGGTTGGCAAAGTTGGATCAATACTTACATCAACCTCCTTAAGTGGGATCTCCAGCTTGACACGCTCCATAGTGTAGATGAACTCAAAGCCATCCACGCCATACGAAAGCAGGAGGCAAACGCCGCATTTGCCAATTACATTCAAGACAACTACAGCAATTGGCTTGCGAATCAAGCGTCGCCGACTTTATCAGTGGATGTCGTCTATAAATATGTCATTCCGGAAATTCAGGCTGGCAAACAGGTGTTGTTTGTGGTTATGGACTGTATGCGGTTGGACCATTGGTTGAAGATTGAGCCACTGCTGCATCCAATGTTCGACATAACAACGCATTACTACTATTCCATCTTACCAACAGCTACCCGTTATGCCAGAAACGCTATTTTTAGTGGGCTGTTCCCGCTTGAGTTGGCTAAACGGTATCCACACTTATACGCAGAACCGGATAAAGCACAAACGAGTATTAACCGGCACGAAAAAGAACTGATACGCTTACAATTTGAACGACACGGTATCGCGCTCAAGCCGCCGTTGCACTATTTCAAGATTTTTGACACACAAGGGGAAACCCAATATTTACAGTGGCTAAATGTCACGGACCGGATTAGTTTGGAAGCGATCGTTGTTGATTTTCTGGATATGTTGACCCACACAAGGTATGAGGCGGATTTACTCCGGCAGCTCATCCCAGACGAAGCAGCGTTCCGAGCCCTTGCTCAGACGTGGTTTCAGCATTCTTGGCTCTACAAAATATTCAGAATGGCAGTTGATCGCGGTATAACCGTTGTCCTAACATCTGACCACGGTTCCCTACTCTGTCAAAATGCATCGAAAATTTCAAGCCAAACGCCTTTAACGACCGGATTGCGGTTTAAAGAAGGAAAACATATTACCTATGACTCCGATGCTGGATATCTCATCACAGACCCAGAAACCTATCGTTTACCGGGTAATGAGGAGGGGAGAAGCTATGTCATCGCGAAAGAGGACTACTATTTCGTTTATGAAAAACAGTTCAATGTCTACAAAGAACTCTTCCACGGTAGTTTTCAACATGGGGGCATTTCGCTTGAAGAGATGATTCTTCCTTGTGTTGTACTTGAGCCACGGTAATAAAGGAACCTTAACGTATGCTGAAAAATCCTATACTTCATAAGTCTGTATTCTGGACCTTGCTGATACTGGGTGCGATAACTTTTCCGACGTACGCACAAGCACAACTCGCCGACTTCGGACTTGTTGAGAAGCCGCCTGTAGAAAAGCTGACCGCGAGCGGATACTTGTCGGTTGACAAAGTACAACCGGGCAGTCAGTTCCAAATCGCTGTCGTCGTAGAGATTGCCGAAGGTTGGCATGTCAACGCCAATCCGGCGGGTGAAGGGCTTATTGACACTGAGATTCTTTTACCAGATACACCCCATCTCACTTTCGGGGAAGTCGTATACCCGATAGGTGAAGTGCTAAAAATTGATTCAATTGGGGAAGCACCCGTTTATCACGATACCATCACCATCGGTATCCAAGCCGATTTAAGTCAAAATGCTCCGATTGAACCGATGACGCTGGATCTGCAGCTCCGTTATCAGGCGTGTAACGACGATCAGTGTCTATTACCAGAAACGCTCGCTTTCACCGTCCCGATTGAAATTGTCAGTATAGCAGAGACAATCCAACGGATGAATACAGCGATTTTCAACAATATTGAATTCGGTGCAGCACCGAGTTCAGGTAGCGACGATGGAACGCTTGCTCGTGCGCTCTCCGGGGGACAGGTATGGCTCGCATTTCTGCTCGTGTTTGCGGGAGGTATCCTGACAAGTTTGACCCCGTGCGTCTATCCGCTCATACCGATTACCGTCTCCGTCTTCGGTGCCAATGAATCCGCTGGACTTTTCAAATCTTTCTTGCTCTCCGTTGTATATGTGCTCGGCATTGTCGTTACCTACTCAATTTTAGGGGTTGCCGTTGCGTCAACAGGTGCTGTCTTCGGTCAGATAATGGCAAACCCGTGGGTCGTCGGATTTATTAGCCTAATTTTGGTTTCTCTGGGACTCTCTATGTTCGGTGTTTTTGAAATACGGTTGCCCTACGCCGTTCAGAATCGGCTTAATACCGTTGGTGGCACTGGGTTTGCTGGCGCGTTCGCCATGGGAACAGTCGCTGGCGTGATTGCTGCGCCTTGTACGGGACCGGCGTTAGCAGTCGTGCTAACCTATATCGCGACAACAGGCAGCCTGTTCCTTGGCTTCTGGCTTATGTTCACTTACGCTCTCGGAATGGGACTCCTCTTTATTGGTATAGGCACTTTTTCTGGGCTGCTCTCTGCGTTGCCACGGTCAGGCGGATGGATGTATGTACTGGAAAATATCTTCGGCATCGCTATTATTACAATGGCACTCTACTTCCTCAAAGATGTATTTCCACCGTTGCAGGACTTCCTCCAGAATTCACTGCCATTCTTCGCCGTTGCCGGTGGCTTACTACTTATTGGATTGTGGCTTAGTAAGCTGACGCAACGTTTCAGCGGTATCTCCCGACGCATGCAATTCCAAAAGACGTGCGGTCTTTTACTGGCTATTCTTGGGGTCTATATGTTTGTTGGTGGTATTCAAGAACCTGCTGGACCACATCTGGATTGGGTTTATGATGAAACCGAAGGGCTTGAAATGGCTAAACGTGAAGACAAATTGGTAATGCTCGATTTTTATGCGTCTTGGTGTGCCGCTTGTAAAGAACTCGATCACAAGACTTATGCAGATCCTGCGGTCGCTGCAAAACTTGCCAACTATGTTAACATCAAACTCGATTTCACTCGTAGTTCTGAAACCACTGAAGCATTGACGGAAAAATATGAAATTCCTGGATTACCAGTCGTTATCTTCATGGATGCTGAAGGTAGGGTGCTCAAACGATTCACAGGCTTCGTCGGTCCAGAGGAGATGCTCAGGATTCTTAACGACCTTGAGAACAAAGTGTTATAGAAGATAGAGGAATTAACATGCCATTCAATACAAAATCTTTATTCTCGCTACGGAGTTGGCTCTTTTATGCGGAAGTGCTGGCAGTCATCGGTTTTATTGTGATTGCGGCACTCTACATCCGGCGAGGGAGTGCTGAATCCGAAGCCCCCACTGCCACACAGATTGGTGGCTTCATTGAGAAGGCAGACGTGCTTTTCGAGAAACAAGACCTCGCGGATGCTGCGCTTTTTTATTGGCAAGGATTGCGAGCATTAGAGGCAAGTGGAGATGACCAGCGTATTTCAATAAACGGCACATCCCAGTCGAGTGCGGAGGTCCGCCTACACGCCAACCTTCGTATCTCGGAAATCTATTCGCACAGCAATTGGCTGAAAGATGCCAAGGCACGCCTGGAACACGCTGCACGCATTCAACCTGAACATAGTGGTGTTCGTCTTCTACGTGGCAAACTGTTCCGAGATGAAGGCTTCCTCAGCGAAGCAACTGAAGAATTTCTTGCCGTCCTCAAACAAGATCCGCACCACGCTGAAGCACACTATCTCCTCGGGGTTCTCTATCAAGGGAGCAAGCAATATAAATCCGCTGCTGAATACTACAGTAAAGCCATCGAAAACGATCCAGAGTTGCGGGTGATTTCCTCTGAAAAAGCACCTATCGGTATCCTCGCGCGGCTTCAATTGTCCAGAACATACGCAAGAATGCTTCAAGATTACCAATTTCTTGATCGGGAATTTACCGATGCAGACTTGGCTGAGGTCAACCGCCTCGAATCAGAGGCGATTCGCTTGCTGGAAGAAGCACATGAAAAATATCCAGAAATGAACGAAGTGGTTGACGATCTGGTTCGTCTGCTCTTCGCCCGGGCGACTGCGCTCGAACGTGAAGATTTTGAAACGCGTCAGTATGGAAATGCACTTCGCGTCTACGAACGGATTGTAGAGCTCGATCCACAAGAGGTGCGAGCGTTGGAACGGATGGGTGAAATTTATGCCAGTTTCCTTGGTGATAAGGCGGCTGCACTGGAGATATATCGGAAAGTGTATGAAATTGAGCCACACCCGACTGTCTTAGCGAATGTCAAATCACTGGAAGAGGATGTTGCCGCTGAAATGGAGTCGGAGGAATAGTAAGAAAAATGAAAAGCCGATGAGAGGATTTGAACCTCCGACCTACTGATTACGAATCAGTTGCTCTTCCACTGAGCTACACCGGCTTAGCAAATTATTGCGATTAAAAAAAGATGCCGAGAGGCAGAATCGAACTGCCGACACAAGGATTTTCAGTCCTCTGCTCTACCGACTGAGCTATCTCGGCATTGGGCTATATAATAATACCATAAAACAACAAGGTTGTCAAGTTTTTTGAAAAAAATGCTATGGACATTTATAGGGAAATTTGCCATTGCTGATACACGGCAGACCGGCGAGGTTAAAAACCTCGCCTACCGTTTTAACGGTCAGCAATCGGGAAGAGATTTAACACTACAGAATAGCACGTGTAGAGGTTAAGTTTCCCGTCTCACCCGATAAAGTATCCCCTTAGGATTCCAGACGCATCGGCATCACGAGACAGATATGTCCTTCGTCTCCGACGGGTCTAATGACCACAGGTGCGAATTCACCCGTGAACTCTATAGCGAGCGACTCCGTTTCGATGTGCGCTAAAATGTCTATGAGCAGACGTGCATCAATCGCGAACCGGGCAGTTGCGGTGCAAGATTGCACAGAAATCGTCTCACGTGCCTCACCTAATTCCGGGGTCTTCGCATAAATCGTAATCTGCTCTGTCTCTATATCCAAAGTGATTGAGTAGTTCTTCGGATTCGACAGCAACGCGACCCGTCGAACAGCCGGTAAAATATCGTCTTTGGAGATAACTGCTCTACCGGTTGTTTCGTTTGGAATGAGTTTCTCATACTTCGGATAATCGCCCTCAACAAGCCGTGTCGTTAAGGTAGCGTTCTCATCAGCAAAAAGAATCTGATTTTCAAAAAGCGAGAGCGTCACCTCAGAAGCATCCGCAAAGGTTCGCGCGATCTCTTTAACGGCTTTCAGGGGTAGGATAAACCCATCATTATTCCCAGGGGTCTTGAGTGGGTCACAGTGTGCGAGCGCGAGCCATCTCGAATCGGTAGCAACCACTTCGGTTCTGTCTGCGAGGAAATTAAAATAGAGGCCGTTGAGGAAATAACGAACTTCCTCTGTGGCTGCAGCGAATTCGGTTTTGCGGAGCAGTGCCCGGAGGGTATCGCCTTCAATTGTCAAGGATTCTCCATCAATCGAAGGTAATTGTGGAAATTCTTCGTCAGGGAGTCCAATAATTGTGTAAACGCCATCGCCACAAGTAATTTCAACCCGGTTATTTGCTGTAGTTGCCAAGTGTATTGTTTTATCTTCCGGTAATTCTTTGACGACATCTGCCAATTTTCTCGCTGAGACAGTGATTGCGCCTTCTTCTTGGATTCCACCTTCCACTCTGATTTTGATACCAATCTCTAAATCTGTAGCGACACACGCAATTTTTTCGTCTGCGGCTTGGATAAGGACATTCGAGAGAATCGGTAAGGTGCTGTGTCCACTTGCCACGCCTTGTAGCACCTGTAGGGAATACAAGAGGTTACCTTTTTCAAAAGTTAATTCCATTTCCATTTCTCCTTATTAAGTATTACCTACAATTTATTATACCCAAAAAGCGCGTTAAAGTCAAGTGTTTTTTAACTTTCGTTAAATAATCTTAACAAAGACAACGATTATTCTTGCCAGATACCGATTTCTTGATAGAAACGAATAGCACCCGGATGGAAAGCGATTCCTGTGTCTTTAACGACATTTTTCGGATTGATGGCTTTTCCAGCACCGTGCCGTTTGACGACTTCTGCACGGTGTGTATACAAGGTCTTCGTGAACGCGTAGACCATGTTTTCATCGGCGCCCTCGGCAGTGATAAGGTGCATCGCTCCGACGTTCATACTCGCAAACGGTTCTGTCTGTCCTTTGTAGGTATTCGCTGGGATGGTTATAGCGTTAAAGAAAGGGTAATCTGCAAAGAGGGCCTGTTTCGCTGCTGCGTCGAACGGAATGAAGAAGATGTCTTGAGACGTGCTGGCTTGCGTGGCAGCGGGTGTCGGGACAGCACCACCGATGAACGCAGCGGCAGCCGATCCGTCCGCTAACAGATCCACCGCGCCGATGTAAGTGCTGTTGATGGGTGTGAAATCATCGTACGTGACACCGTGTGCCGCTAATATTGGTCTGAGGAAATACTCAAAACCTGCGCCTGCGGGTCCAACAACGATCCGTTTTCCGGCGAAGTCCTGAATTTTACGGATATCGGAAGATTGTGGTGTAAGAAATAAACCGACATTGGGAGCAAGTGTCATAACGCTACGGATGGCGTGTTCGGTCTCCCACGCCCCTTCACCGCGCACCGCAAAATAGGAGATTGCAGCGTTGGCGAGTGCGAATTCTAATTCACTGCTCACGATGCGGCGGATGTTCTCTTGCGTGCCTTTGGTGGCTTCGGCAGTGACTTCCCAACCTGTGTCTGGTGCGTTACCAGCGACGACCTCAGCAATTGCAGAACCGACGACGAAAAACGCGCCACCTGCTGGCGCCGTGCCGACACTGATGTAGCGGCGTTTTGAGGAACTGTCGTTCACTAATTCAGCTGTATCGGTTTTCTGACTCTGGGTGGTATCTTGTTTTGAGGCATTATCGCATCCGAAAGCAAAAATAGCACAGATAATTGATAGATAGTACACGACTGGTTTCATGAGTTTCTCCTATGGATAACCCAAATTGCTATCTGCAAAATTTTAGACAGATAGATATTGTTTGTAATCAGGAAATGTTGATTATTCGTGAAACATCGTATCGCAAACTTCAGTTTGCGGATGCAGCTGCACAAACTAAAGTTTGTGCTACAAACTGGCAACTTGGGTCATGGATATGGGGCATATTCTGATTAACCGAGCGGCACTTCAGGGGGCAATGGACACATCTCTGCCATCGCAGGAAAGATGTGGGTTACATCTTTTCTAAACACATCGCCACTCAAAATATCGACGATGCCTCCCTGATGCTCTGGGTATTGGGACAGGAACCGCGCAAAACTAAATTCTTTTGTGTAAAAAGCGTAGACGAGTTTCCGAAATGCCTCCATCCCATCTACAAACGTCGGTCCAAAACTCCTGAGTTGTGCCTCGGAAAAATCATCTTTCTCAAAGGCTTCAATGATAGCATCCGCTGCCATCTCACCGGACTTGAGTGCCAGAAACAGCCCCGTGGAGTAGACGGGATCTAAGAACCCAAACGCATCGCCTACCAACACCCAATTATTGCCTGCGATACGGCTGGCACGGTAGGAAAAATCTTTAGTGGTTTGGATCGGAAAAAGCTGCTTTGCCCCTTCAAGTCGGCTCTTCAATGCAGGACATTTCTCAAGTTCTTCTGTGAAAATCTGCTGCGTATCAAGTCTACCGTTGGCATTTCTTCGGCTCTGGAGGAGGTAATCGAGTTCACCGACAACACCGATGCTTGTGCGATTATAAGGCAACGGGATCGACCAGAACCACGAGTCTTTCTCCTCCGTGTGTAGGATGAGCGTCGCGCCTTCGTCGATGCCTTCGTCTCTATGCCCACCCTCATAGTGTGTGAAGAGAGATGCCATTTTGAGATTGGGTTCGACTGTATTCAGGTTTAGCTGCCGTCCAATCAGCGACCGCTGTCCGGTAGAGTCGGCGATGACGGTTGCACCCAGGGTTTCACAGGTGCCATTTGCATCTTGGACGACAACACCGGTGGCTGAGTCTCCGTCGAAAAGCACCTCTCGTACGCGGGTTCCCCGTTGCACTTCTACGCCTTTTTCCTTCGCGTTGTCTAAGAGCATCTCGTCAAACTCGCTCCGCAACACCTGCCACGTGACTGCACTCTCATGCGGGTTGGTTTGAAAGAAGTAGAACGGACTGGAGGCTTTGCCGGTACGTGAATAGAATTGGACGCTGTATTTCTGCGGAAAGTGGCTTGTCCGTAGTTTTTCGAGCATACCGAGTCGTTTGAAAGTCCAGTAGGTCGCGGGAATTAGCGACTCCCCGATCTTGAATTTCGGTTCGGCTTCGCGTTCAAGGAGTAGGGCGCGGTGTCCGTGTTCAGCAACAAGCGTTGCAACGGTGCTGCCAGCGGGTCCCCCGCCGATAACGATGAGGTCGTAATTGGAGTGTGTGTTCATCTATGTGATTCCATATACGCTCGAAGCACCGTATTTATTCGTGCGTGGTAATCTTGTCCCTGTCCCTTGAACCATTCCAAGCCTCACGTTCAATCTGAAGATAATTTTCAGGGACAATCCGCTGGGCATTTTTCCAAAAGTCATCATCAAGTTAGGGGATGTCTGATGTATCAATTGTGTCCTCAGGAAGATTCTCAATTTCAGAAAGCCGTGTTTTTGAAAGCCGCATTGTATCCTTATATCCCGATACGTTTTGCGACTCGACGGGCGAATTGTTTCACCCTTCTCCCGCTCAATTCGATTCTCAATGCTTTTTTCGCGAACTTCTCTACAGATTTCCATTTGCCCTGTTTAAGATAAGTCAAAGCATCTTTATAGTACTTTTCCTTTATATCATCCAAAAGTTTGTGAGCAATTTGATTGTTATGATCAAGTTCTAAAGCCGCTTTAGCAGAAATTTCTGCTGCATCGATATCATCCCGGTTAAAGCTATCCTGTCCCTGATCTAAGTAAGCATCTCGTATTTTCTTTGAAAGTTTGTGAGTATCCGAATGGTTGCCAGGCAACTCTAAAGCCTTTAACACGTTTTTGCTTGCATCTTGTAGGTTTTTCATTTGAAAGTAAGTATCAGCGAGATTATGATATGCTCTTTGGTAATCCGGCTTAATTGCAATTGCACGTTTTAGTAAGTCTACTGCCTTATCAGGATCACCTATTTTACGGTAAACGAAACTAAGATCCCTATAAGTCACGTGACTCCATTTATCAATCTCTATCGCTTTCTCATAAGCCTGTATCGCTTTGTCGTATTCTTTCATAACCCGATAAAGGATGCCAAGATTGTGATAGGCTTCCTTATATTTATCGTCAATGCGTATGGCGTGCTGGTAGGATTTCAGTGCTTTGTCGTACGCTTTCTGCTTCCGATAGTCATCACCTTGCTCTTTGTGCTTTTGCTTTATTTTTTCTAACAGTTCCTTAGCATGTTCATAGTCTCGGTTAACCGCCAGAGCCTTTTCGGTTTCTTTTTCTGCTTCTTCAAGATTTCCGAGTTGAAAGTAAGTCTTGCCAAGGAAAAGATGCGCCCCTATAAACTTTGAGTCAATTTCTATGGCCCTTTGAAATTCTAAAATCGCTTGATCGTAGTTTTCACGGTTAAAGCACTTCTTGCCGTTGTAGTAATATCTCATCTTTACAAGCTTCAAAAGCGTCAAGGCCTCTGGATATTCGTCCCTGAGTCTTAAAGCTTCTTCGGCTGCACCTTTAGCGGCTTCCAGCTTACCTACCTCCAGGTATGCCTTACTAAGTCCACAATGTGCTTCGGTAAAAATGGGTTCTAAGTTTATAGATTCCTGAAATTTGCCAATTGCTATGTTCCATCCGCTATTGTTCAAGGAATTGCAACCAGAGTGGTAACACTTTATAGACTTCAAAAGATTCTGCGAATTTGTATGATTATTTTCCGCAAGCGTTAAGGATTTTTTAGCCGTATTCTCCGCTGCTTCTAAGTCCCCCTGTCCAATGTACACCCGTCCCAGTCCACAATGTGCGTCGGTGTAAACAGGATCTATGTTTATCGCTTCTTGGAACTTGGAAGCCGCTGCGTTATATTGCCCATTATTCAAGTAATCGCAGCCTGCTTCATAGGATTCCTGTTTTCGCTTATTGCCTTCAAAGCGTGAAGAGTTCAGGTAGTTTCTGAGGTAACACAGGCTTGCCGCGATTGCATCAGCGGAATGGTGAGGTTCTGGCATTTGTTGGAGGTTACATATTCGCATGACTCCTTTTTGGACTTCCTGTTTAGATGCGTTTCTCTTACTCGTAGCAATATACTTGACTTGCTGGGGCGTATAGAGTTGACATTCAACTCCGTGCTGATGGGCAATACTTCTTATGGTTGCGACACATCCAGCGACATAAAAGAACCAATCTTCTTTTGTTGCGTCCTTTCCGACTTCAATCTGTTCAACTGCAATTGCATCAGGAGAGCGTAAGGTTATCAGTGCGTCAATTTTCCGTTTAATTTTTTCTGATTTGTCATTCGCTTGTCCGAGTGGGTTTAGGGTGCCATAGTCAACAACGGTATAACCATCAAACGACTTTTGCGTAATAGACCATCCTACATTTGTCGTTTTAGCACCGATATTACCTGGGTCTACCCCCAGGACAGTCATACCATTCCCAAGTAGTTTCTCAGGCAATGGTTCAAGATATTCGGTTGCTCCTTCGGAGTCTTCTGGAATCGGTAGGATAGGAATGTTTTCAAGCGTATCTACGGATTCAAGAAGATGAGAAGGAATATACTCTAAAAATGGAGAGCTTCCGCGTGGATACTGATCGTCTCTCTCATAGGAAGAGAGGCATAACCAATTTTTCGCGCGAGTCATTGCTACATAAAGTAACCGCAGTTCCTCATCCCAGTTCTTTTCGTCACGATTGTGATAATGTGGTAACAAATCCTGACATATTCCCGTAACAAATACATTCGGAAATTCTAAGCCCTTAGATTTATGGATCGTCATCAGAGACACACCGATTGTGTCCGTACTGATGGAATCATCGAGTACATGATACCGAATTCCTAAGTCATTGAAAGCCTTTTTAAAAGGGTCTGCTTGTTTATTGGTGCGGTATAACACAGCAAAATCGCTTGGTAATTGACTACCTCCATCAACAGTCTCATGGATGAAAGTGGCAATAGTAGAAGCTTCTTCTTCATCGGTTATACAATGGAGGTATTTTACCTTCTCTCCCTCAGAATTCCGTGTGAATAGTTCTTTCTCTCGACGCTCTGGATTAAATTCCGCCAAAGCTCGAGAGGTTTCAATTATCCTTTGCGTTGAACGATAATTTTGTTCAAGCGAAATTACCTTAGCATTAGGGTAGTCTCTCTCAAAGTTTAATATATTCTGGATGTCAGCACCTCGCCACCCGTAAATTCCTTGGTCATCGTCACCGACAACACGCAAATTCAAATGCTTCTGAGCAAGGTTTTTGATGATCCGATACTGCGTTGGATCTGTGTCTTGGTATTCGTCAACAAAAATTAGTCCGAACTTATTCTGCCATTTTCCCCTAATATCCGGAACCTCTCTAAGAAGTTTATCAGTAAAAACTTGCTGACTCTCGTAATCAATCCAGCCGTTAGTCCTAAGAAGCTGCTCATAACTTTCATAAATTTTTATATAGGCTTCCGAATTATCAGGATCGGGGACTTGATTTCCAGCATCTGATGGAAAAATTTCTCTCGCTTTACACTTTTTAATAAAATTAAGAACATTTTCAGCTTTAGGAAATCTATGAAATTGTATATAGTCAACCTCGGCGCGTACCTGTCGTTTGTTAATACGCGTTAAATTTTCAACAATTTTTCTCTGATCTTTCTCCTCTAAGGCTTTAAAATTCGGTGTGTAACCTCTACCGAGTCTATCAATATCCTCCTTCAAGACGTTTCGACAGAAACTGTGGAATGTAGATATATTAACGAGTTTTCCTTTCTTTTCCCCTACAATTTCTTTCACCCGATCTCGCAATTCCTCGCTGGCTTTTACAGTAAAACTAAATGCCAAAATCTGGTCTGGTTGTACTCTGTTTTCTATAGCATAAGCAATAGAATGAACAACCGTTCGCGTCTTACCTGAACCAGGCCCTGCAATAATTAGAAGAGGGCCTGTTCCGTGTGTAACAGCTTCTCGTTGCGAAGAATTCAAGCCTTTTAAAAGTTTCGACATCTTAGGTTCGTTTGGGTTTATAAGAAACGTTAGAATTACTTGGACATTGTGATTGGCACGGTTAGGAAACCGTGCCTACCGGGTTGGGGTTTCTCCGACCTAATTCCTGACAAAATCTCAGCGTGTACAGAAATATTTTAGTCAATCTGCAGCCTCTTCATTCGTCGATTTCGCTACTTTTTTAGGCTTTTCTGGTGGCGGATCTACGAATTTATACTTTCCAGACTTCCGGTATTTTTTATCTAACTCGCGGTAGTATTCGCCCAGTTTTCTGGCATCGTGATTGAATTTTTTAGAGATTTCCCTTCGAATTCTGTGAATTTCGTCAAGTTCATAGTTAGCCATTTTAGTCATCAACTCCAAAATAGTTTAGAGGTGTCGCCAATTCCGGCGTTGGTAAACCAAGTTCACGATTTACCTGCCGGATACGATAAGTTTTATCAAGATTCGCGATATGTTTACAATTCCATGTTAAAAGCACATCTACATTGTAACACGAAGCAAGTGCTACATGATGTGCGTCCCCGAACAGACCTCGAGGCATTATTAACCGGTCTATGTAGATTTCTGCGACTTGATTAACCTCAGTAGTAACTGTCAGTATTTCAAGATTCTCTACCAAGTCGATACGCTCTTGCGTTTTTTCACCTATCCCTTTGCGGAGCTCCTCAATAACAGCAGCACTTGAGACAAGGGTGAATTGATCCGCGTATTCCGACCACCATTTCCGGGTCCAACTTTGCCTAGCAAGTGATTCAATATCTGTGCGCAACGTGTAGTAAAAACTCGGAATTGTCGTTTCAATATAGACACGATTTTGTGTTTCGTTATGCAATAATTGTAACCTCCAAAGATTTACGTGTCCCGGTAAAGCAAACCATGCGTTGATTTATCTATGTGCCTCCATATACGCCCGAAGCACCGTATTTATCTGATCGTGGTAATCTTGTTCCTGTTCCTTGAACCATTCCAAGATTTCGTGTTCAATCGCAAGATAATTTTCGGGGACAATCCGCTGGGCATTTTTCCAGAAGTCATCATCAAGTTCGGGGATGTCTGATGTATCAATTGTGTCCTCAGGAAGGTTCTCAATTTCAGAAAGTCGCTTTTTTGAAAGCTTCATTATATCTTCCTCTTTCCTTCGGTTTCTCTGACGGTGGATCCACGAATTTGTATTTGCCTGACTTCCGGTATTCTTCCTCTAATGCGTGATAATGTGCAATCAGTTTGTCCACGTCGTGGTCGAACCGAGCTGATATCTCTCGGCGGATTTTGTGAATTTCATCAAGTTCATAGTTTGCCATTTTAGTCATTAACTCCTAAGGTAATTATAAACGCCAAAGGTCTACGATGTCAAGGTAAACCGTTTCAGACAATTATAGAACAGACCGGTGAGGTTGGAAACCTCACCTACCGCGGGGCATGAAGCAGATTTTGTTCGGAAACGGCAAGCCCTTGTAAAAAATCCGCCTTTTAACTCGCAGCAGCGATAGCATCACTGAGCGCGAGGTCGCCGGTGTATAAAGCACGTCCGACAATCGCACCGTTTGCACCAATACCTTTTAAAGCCGCTATGTCAGCAAGTGATGTGACACCGCCCGAAGCAATCACGTTTGCGGAAACGGCATTGATAATATCTGCGGTTGCCTCGACATTCGGTCCCTTGAGCATGCCGTCGCTCTTGATGTCGGTGTAAATAAGCGTCTGCACCTCTGCCATCTCCTGCGCAAATTCAACGGCGGATTTTTCAGAGACCTCCAACCACCCCTCAGTCGCGACCATCCCGTCCTTTGCATCAATACCGACAGCGATACGGGCACCATATTTCGCGCAGGCCTGCTTCACGAAGTCGGGTTGTTTGAGGGCAACTGTGCCCAAAATGGCGCGATCGACTCCCAATGCTAACACGGTATCTAAGCGTTCCATGCTACGGATACCGCCGCCGAGTTGGACAGGAATCTCAAGTGCGGCGACAATCTCGCTAACGATGTTGAGGTTCATCGATTCGTTCTGAAATGCGCCATCTAAATCTACGAGGTGGAGGTACTCCGCGCCTTCCGACTGCCACTGCAGTGCCATTTCTACAGGCGCGTCTGAGAAGACGGTCTCTTGTGTCGCAATGCCCTGAACGAGGTTTACACATTTTCCACCACGAAGATCAATTGCGGGAAGTATCTGCAAAGTCTTTCCTTTCTACAGTTGACGGCACAACGGCGTGTGCCTACTACTATTCATCTCGGAAAATGCCGAGCAATTTTAATTGGACGATTGAGATGACAGCAATAATGAAAAAGAGCACCCAGCCGATTGTTGCTGCATAGCCGAGACGCATGAACTGAAACCCGTTTTTGTAGAGATACATGACGATCGTTGAACCGGCATCAGCGGGTTCACCACCGTTTGTCAAAATATAGGGGAGATCAAAGAGCTGGAGCGACCCTATCATCGATACAACAAAAACGAAAGCAATCACAGGTCGCAAGGAAGGAAGTGTAACGTGTAGAAACGCCTGCCACCAATTCGCACCGTCAACAGCTGCGGCTTCGTAGAGTTCCTGTCGGATGCCTTGTAAACCCGCCAAAAAATAAATCATGTTAAAGCCTGCCCACTGCCAAACACCGGTTAGAATGACCGCTGGCATCACGTAATTTTCTTCGTTCAACCAACCAATCTCCTTACCAAGGAAAACGAATTCTTGGTTTACTAAGCCTGCCCGCTGGTCGTAGACGAGGTTAAAAATGATAGCGACGAAAACACCCGCAACCAACACGGGTGCAAAGAAGGCAAGCCTGAGAATGTTTTTCCCTCTGACGAATTTGGAGTTGAGCAGGATTGCTAACAAGAGTGCTATCGGCAGTTGGAGGGTCAACGTGCCTGCGGCAAAATAGGCGGTATTTCGGAGGGATTTCCAGAAGATTGGATCGCCGAAGAGATCTATGAAGTTCCCGATCCCGACGAATATCCGACTTTGGAACCCGCGCATCTCATAGAGACTCATCACGAGCGACGAAATGAGTGGATACCCCATAAAGACAACGAAGAGTATATAAAATGGTGCAATGAAAAGGTAAGGTGCGATTTTCTGTTGTTGATTCCAAAAACGGTATGTTGTCTGTTTTGTTCTCATTTTTTTAATTATCGCAAGCGAGTTGTCAGGAACTCTATAGTGTGCAGCGTTATCTTTCAAATTCGCATTGCTGCCGTTGTTGCAATGCTACAGACCTTGGCCGAGGGTCTCATCGTCCGATGCTGCTTGAGAAAATTATAATTCCCCCCAGCGTCCTTGGTCTTTTGCAATAAGTGCGCGGACTTTCTCGGCAAGGTCCGTGAGTGCTTCTCTGGGAGTCTGCTTCTCTGTTACCGCGGCGAAAATAGCATCGTTCAACAGGTCAGCTCCCTCCGACCAGTAGGGATTCTGGTAACGTGGCGGTAAATCGGGTGCAAGTTCGATAAATAAGTCTCCAAGCGGTTGTCCTCCCAAATAGGGGTCAGGTTCTTTAAAGATAGGTGCATCCCATGCGGATTTGAGGGGCGGTATAATTCGTGTTGTTTCATACCGGTTCACGAGTCCGGGTCGGTCAAAATAGGTAAATTTGAGGAGTTCCCAAGCTTTGTCAGGATTTGTGCACTGCGTGGTCATCCCGATCATCGTGCCCCCACGTGTCGTCGTCCGTCTGCCCCCTGGATGCCACGCTGGCATGGGTATCGCCTTCCATTTGCCTGACATCTGGGGCACTTGACTCTTGAGAATCCCGACGTACCAATCGGGTGAGAGAATAGAGAGGATTTTACCGTCTTGCATGGCAGCAAAATTGCTGGGGTCGCCGTGCCATGTCCCGTAGACTGGCGTGGCGATTTCATGTTCGTTGAAAAGCGATGTGAAAAACTCTAAGGTTTCAATTGCGAGTTCACTGTCAATAATGACGTTGCCTTCTTCATCAAAAAAGCCCCCGCCTTGTTGGAGGAGCAGGCTGAAATAGTCACTCTCCGTGCGCCGGTCCAGGACAATAGCGTATTGATCGATTTCACCATCGCCATCAAGATCGCGAGTCGCTTTTTTCCCAGCGACGATAAAGTCGTCCCACGTTTCGACCTCAGTCATCTCAACACCTGCGGCTTTAAAGAGGTCATCGCGATAGAGAAGCACAACAGGATGCAAATCGTGTGGGATTCCGAAAATCTTTCCTCGATAGGACCACGGCGTAAAACGACTGACGACCAATTTCTCCATCCAACCTTCGCTTTCCAAACGGGGGCGGAGATCGACGAAACCGACCTCGTCAATTGCACCTTTGAGAAAACGACCAATAGATGTAATCTCGACCTCAACGAGATCGGGTGCTCCGAAATTCGAGAGCATCGCAGCGAGGAGTTTATCGTGCATTGTGTTGCCGAAATTGATAAGCTGCACGTTGACCCCTGGGTTCTGCGCCTCAAAAATCGGCACGCGTGCTTGGTACTCCTCGTAGTGGGTATTGGCGAAAATCCAAAATTCCAGATTCTCACCCGTTTCTTCGGAACGTCCGAAGATAAAAAGGGTAGATACAAGAAAAAGGACCAACATGACCATGGGTCCCTTACCGAGCGGAAAGCTCTCTACATCAATAGGAAGGCGAAACATAAAAAACTCCGATTCCAAAAAATTCGCTTGACTTTTGCGGACGTAACGATTAAAATTTACCAAAATATCTGGTTTTTAGCAACAAACTTTTTCAATGGCTGTTAGCAGTCGGCTATCAGCAGTCAGAAGTCGATAAGAGTCGCGAGCTGGAGCTCGCTCCTATAGAAATACCTGTTTGCAGAATACGTCAGAAATGGAGGATAGTTTTATATGCCTACATACGAGTATAAATGTCTCGCCTGCGATAATCAATTCGAGCGGTTTCAGGGCATTACTGCCCCACCCCTTGAAGAGTGCCCAGAATGCCACGGTAAAGTGAAACGGCTCATCGGCGCAGGTGCTGGGTTGATTTTCAAAGGCTCCGGTTTCTACATCACGGACTACCGGAGTGAAGGGTACAAAGAATCAGCGAAGAAAGATAAAAGCGAACCATCAGACAAAAGTACTTCATCGGACAAAGGCGAGAAGAAAGAAACGAAAACCGATACGAGTAGCGAATCAAAGACTAAATCTACTGATTCGGATTAAACGAACACACCTCAAGGGAGACGCTGTGCACAATCACAGTCATGACCATCACCACCCTCATGGCGATGGACACGCGCATAGCCATCAGACGCATCTTCAGAAGAAATTCAAGTTTGCTGTTGTTGTCACGTTCTGCGTCTTCCTCGGTGAACTTATCGGAGGTATCTGGTCAGGCAGTTTAGCACTGCTAAGCGATGCAATGCATGTCATGTCGGACGTTTTTTCGCTGCTCATCAGTTGGTTGGCGATTTATCTCTCGACTCGTCCTGCGACTGCCTCCCGAACTTATGGGTATCATCGCGCCGAGGTGTTCGCCGCCCTTGTCAACGGCGTATCCCTTATTGCAATCTCATGCTGGATTTTCTATGAAGCCTATCAACGGTACACATCGCCAACGGAGATAAAAGTAACCGGGATGTTTATTGTGGCATGCCTCGGTTTTGTTGGGAATCTACTCATCTTATGGCAGCTCCACGGTGGCAGTAACAATGAGTGGCACGGAAACCTCAATGTCCGAAGCGCGATGCTCCATGTGATAGGGGATACGCTCTCCTCGGTCGCTGTTGTCGTTGGCGGCGCGATTATCTATTGGACAGGATGGTACCCGATTGATGCGCTGCTGAGTTTCCTCATAGGTGGGATCATACTTCTCGGTGCGGTGAATGTGACGCGGGAGGCGGTACATATCTTGCTTGAAAACTCACCTCGGAATGCGGACGCACAGACTGTTGCTACGCATCTTCAGGGATTAGACCCTGTCAAAGACGTTCACGACCTACACATCTGGTCGCTGTGTTCCAACTATTGTGCCTTGAGCGCACACATTGTGGTCGACGAAAACACAACCTTAGCACCCGACCGGATTCTTGAACAGATCAATGCTGAATTGCAAACACATTTCGGCATTAGCCATACCACGTTGCAGCTTGAACAGGTCGCTTGTGCACAGGCAGGAAATCTCCTGTGCAATGCACAACACTCGTAGTAATTGCGGGCAGGTACAAGACCTGCCCCTACTTCATTCAGATTGGGTTTCCGTTAAGAACGCAAACTAACAGTTTGCGCTACAATCCCACAGTTTACCCGTGCTCTACTTCTAAACGATGCGCCTGTCAATAAGAACGCAAACTAACAGTTTGCGCTACAAATCCCACAGTTTAGCCGTGTTCTGCTTCTAAACGATGCGCCTGTCGAATCAGTGTAGGATCCTTTGCGAACCGTTGTGTCGCCTTAACTAACCCGCTCACGTGGGCTACCATATCCTTCTCCACCTGCACAACTCGGTCCATCAGATACGGTTGATTGCCCTGCTCAATTGCCCTTCTCATAATAGAGAGGAGGTGCATATAGATCGTATCCGCTTCGCTTCCCTCAATTGCAATCGCTATCCCAAAGGCTTCATCGAGCGAGATGTTTCCGCTACTGACTCTTTGTTCGTGTGCATCCAGTGCGTCTGTAATTTGCCGAACTGGAACATCCGACAACTCGGGCACAGGCGAATCAATCCCGAAGGCATTAACACACAAAGCTCTCCCAAAATCCACGAGGATATAGTGTTGCCACTCTTCCGTGCTCATCTGTTCCCAAAATCGTGCGATTCGTTCATCCACATCTCCCAAACGGAGCGAAAGGGAGGCATACAGTTTCGCTTGCCGCAATTCAATATCCTGACAAAAATCAAAAAGTTCTCCTAATGTCATGTTACTCCTAAGTAGTCTGTCCAGTCTAAAATTGGAGATTGTCTGGAGTTGACCGATTCATTTCATATTACAACGGGCAATGAATTGCCCTACTACGAACGAATTCGACTACAATGTTAGGGCGGCCTGCCATTAGATGTGAAGTGGCAAAGTAATCGCTGTGCCGGACTGCATACTCTGCGTGACGGCTTCGGTAAACTCCATGTACTTCACACCCGTTTCAAAGTCTGTGTGTGTGATAACCTCTTCGCCACGGATAGCGTTCACGAATTCTTCTTCGACCCGCCATGCACCTGCCTCTGCATCGGGGATGTCAATCTCGTTAAGTTCGGTGTCGTCTTTCTGTCCACCGTAGAGGCGATTTCCTGAAAAGCGTAAAGTCCCGTTGCTACCGAAAACATAAACCTCTGGTGCCCCTGCTAATCCGGCAACGTTAGAAACCTGCAGATGAAGTTGCGCCCCGCAGGCGAGATCCCCGACAACATCAATATGTTCAGGTATCCGAACAGAACGCATCACACCGTCAGCATCGGGACGCATTTTGACGAAGGTCTTTCCCATCGCCATAATCCGTGTGGCTTCGCCGACCCAACGGATTAACGCTTCGTACCAGATGCCCATGCTCATGATGTTAAGTCCACTGAGATCGAAATCTTGCCGCCACTGGAGGGAGGCTTCGCTGTCGAGAAATGCGCCGCCTGCGCGTGCTTCTATGGCAAGCACATCCCCGATATATCCCTCAGAGATGAGACGTTTTATGGTGTTATCTACTCTCAGCGTCATCGGTGATGGGACAATCTGCGCGATGAGGTGCGTTTTTTGACGGGATACGGCACGCATGGTATGTGCTTCTTTGGCGTTCATTGCCATCCGTGCCTCGCACATCACGTGTTTATCCGCCTCAAGTGCTGCCACAGTGGCGCGGCAGTGCATATAGGGCCATGTCCCGATGACGATTGCGTTGGTATCCGGGTCAGCGATAGCGTCCTGCCAATTGCCGTAGGTTTTGGGGATACCGAACTCGTCCGCTACGCGTTGTGAAGATTCCTGACTCCGATTGCAAACCCCGACGATTTCAACGCCTTCGATAGCTTGTAGTCCGGGAATATGCCGTGATCTTGTATTTCCACCTGCGCCGATAATACCGACTCGAATTGTATCTTGTGCCACTTATTTGCTCCTTCCATTTTTTGTGTCGCAGTGTTCATTTTACAAAAATTTGGGAAGAGTGTCAAGTGGTAATTTTGGGTTAACAGCACAATTCATCTTCTTGCTCAATGCGCCCGAAATCTTTCAGCGTTTTCAGGGTATCAACCGTAATCCTGGATTGCCACTCTTTCTTTGCTGTTTGCCATGCCTCTGGATATTGATCGTCCCAGGAGAAATTCGGGGACCAAGAACCGTCCTCGCCCTGCTGTTCAATTTCAAAGTCCAAGTTCATGGCTACTTCATCTTGAAGCCGAGCAGCTAAGGGCGATTCTGGAGAGGGCACCACCCACAGAGGTTTGAGGACATAGCCGGTCAACTCCTCGGCGTTCCGGGCAACACCGTGCGCTGCTGTTCGGGCGAGTTTCGCCCAGATTTTGTCCCTATTCGGCAGTGCCTCTGTCCCCGCGAGCCGGACGAAACAGAGGGTGTCGTGCATCTCCATTTCGTCAGGTAGGGAATCCAGATGTGCCAGAACGACATCTGTTAATGTCTTTAACAATGGCACCGGTACGCCATCGCTAAATTCTTGCAAATATCCGACGATCTCAGCACGGGGGTTGACCAGAAACCGACCGAAACTTTCGGGACTGCTCTCATAAGTCCACCAAGGAGCGTGAGGTGCGTCCTCCACTTCAGGTGGCACGATATGCCATACCTGATGGGACTCGTCATAGGTATCGATAAAATACTGGATTCCCTTCTGGACTAATGTGTGACTGGCAGGTGCTTGAATTTCCCTAAGAATCTGGAAACCTATCGTAGTCGCAATTGCAGACGAGGCAGGCGTTCTGAGGTCAGGCTCCAGACTGTGGCCGAAACCGCCGTCATCGTTTTGATAAGGTGATAGTGCGGCGAGGACGGCATCGGCAGATCCATTTTCAAAATGGAATTCAAAACGCTTTTGGTCCAACGCCCTCCCCTGCTCCATTATAAAATTCTTTGCGCTCTGAAACGCAGCTTGCGTGAGTTGTTTCATCTATTAAACCTCTATTCGGCCATTCCTATTGATAGGACTCTCTAAGAAGACCTCCAAAATATGTCCCTTAATTAACAAATCAATAATTTATTTTAATCTAATTGTATTAATATTTTCCTTAAAATGTTACACTGGTGTAACATTTTAGTGTAAGTGTATAATGTTAGAAAACCCAGTAACCGTAAGGGTTTATGGTCTATTTTTTTCTGAGTTGAAAAAAAATAATTTGGCGAAAAGTGTAACATTTTACACATTGGTGAATTGCCTTATGGGTATATCTAATTTTTTGTAGATTGGTAGCGTATCGCTCTTCTGTGAAAAAAGTTATAGTATATTATACTATTTCTATTAACATAAGTCAAGTTAAATTTTAAAAAATAGATAAACGGCATCCATAGGATGGAAAATAAAGAGTGGTTAGGCTTTGTTGGTTGAATTTATCGTCAATCTATTCGCACATGGATGGGCGGAGGTAGAGATTCTTGAGAATTACCCTCACCTTGTGCAAGCGGATATTCGCGCGTGTTTTGCGTATGCGAGCACGGTGTTACATACGCAAAAAGACTATCCACGTACTCCTCAATGCTGAGAAATGTGATTGCGTATTCAATGGAATTAACCTTGTGAAAGAAACTATTTCGTTTGTTTCGGTATCGTGATAGTTTCAACGATAGCCGTTGACTTCCGGCGTTCGGCTTCCTTACGACTTATAAATCTGCCTGTCCGGGCATCACGCCCCACCTTAAAAGTAGTGGACTGCGATTTCTGTCCGTTTGAAGATGCTGCTTTTTTATTACCCTCTTTACCATAAAGAACCTTTTCCACTGCTCGTTTTGCTTGACTTCTCGTAAGTTTCCCACGTTTGGGGGAAAACTTGATGGTTCTTCCTCTTGCCACTTTAATCACCTCCTTAAATCATGTTGGACTATACTAATCTCCCTTAGTCTCCAACCACTGTGCGACCAACAAAGTATAATCGTTAAATATCAACTCTTCAGGTATCAGCCGAGCCTCCCTCGCTGTTTGGGGCAATTTTTCTATAAATTCTTGGTAACGTTCCCAAATGATATTTCCACCCGGAATTGTCTCACGTCTTGATGCATTGCGGAGCCAATCACGGACAACCTTTACAATGGTTTCAGAAGTATCGTTATGCGCCTGGATATCTTGCCCTGCAATATCAGAGATAAATTGCTGATACCTATACGGCTCAGTATCCAGAATCAGACATCTTTTTCTTTTTTGTTCTTCTATACCAAATTTCTTCGCGCCCAGAAAAATTCCCAATTCCAACGGCATATTAAATCGAGGAAAACCGGAAATCGTATCTAATTGTATTCGGGATATATCATGGATTCCATAACGGCAATCCGCAATTATGTTATAGATCTTATCAATCCGAACTTCGCTTGCATCGTCCTCTTCAAGTGCACAACGCGGAATAAAACCACAATCATGGATTGTAAATACCATTGCATCAAACAAGTGCTTGTAAGCTGAATCAAATGGACAATTGATAAAAACATTGTCGTTATAGTGAGCTGATTGCATGAATTCCTATATCAGTTTCAAAGGGTTGTTTCCTACAGTTAACCTTCCAACTTTAGTATAGCATATATCTAACGAGAAATCCAATTTTTTCACAAAACTTCTCGCTCAATTGTCTGAAGCAGGATGGACGGGATTTTCAGGACTATTGAAAAAACGACAAGCCTTCTGTTCATAGAAATTCTCGGCGTGTCGGCCTTCTATTTCATCTCTTGGTCAGCTTTCGCTAACAAGAGAATGTTTGATGCCGTTAGGTGCAGAATGTACGCGGCTATGTATTCCGGAACAGCGATTTGGTTGGGCCCCTGCCCATGTCCAGACTGGTTATTGCGAATAGTGGGAACAATTGAATCGCAAATCTATGTTGAAATGTACTCGACTATTACGTTCAAGTATCTCCCGTGCCTTCACTTCCGCATGCGGACGAATGAACGCATGAGCATCGGGCAATACAACCATTGATCGCTGTGCCTTGCTATTGAGATGCCACAAGCACGGATATTCAGCCGTATCAGGACATCCGTCTTCAACATCAAACGCTCCTCGTTTCCCGGGATCATGGATATCCCGATGGTCTGCGCCAAATTGAGCAACATCTGAGAGAAAACAGATTGGTAAGTCGATAGCAGCTTTCTGTCGAGGGAATTGCAACTGTCCATTCGCGAGTTGATATGCCGATTGAATTGCTGTTATGTCTCTAACGCGGGATATAGGCCATCCTACTGCCCCGGATGTCAAGGGTGCCGAAATGGCGAATCCGAGAACATCACCACCAATACGAATAGGATTGCCTCTATTAATACCATCTTCAAGACAGCGAATATCCCCAATTCCACGAATCGTTTTCCCGATTTCCAGAGCTTCTAATTCACCACTGGGACCCCGTTTAAGACATACAAAAGTCGCACGTCCAATGTTCTTTGATTTTCCCTTCGTTGCGATGACGAGACACTCTGCCATATTAGTATCCGCTGAGAATGCGCAATTCTCAGTGCGGGCATCGGCAATCGTAATAACAAGAACATGATGATATTCCTCTGTCCACAATTTTCGCACCTTCTGCCAACTACTTCCAGTGATCGCTGTAACCGGTAGCACAAACGCCATTGTACCATTGCGTTTTAGCATTCTATCAGCAAGATCAACAAAATCGGGACCCGCCCCAGGATTGTTACCTCCGAGCCGCCGGCCTTGCGCCCGACGCGATGCTTGCATTGCGGATGCTTCCTTTTTGTCGGCGAAAATACTTTTAGGCAGATTAGAGTTGCTATCTGCCCCGCTCCGCGTGTAGGGTGGATTCTGAATAACGATGTCGAATTCGCCATGTTTGAATGCGTCACTGAGGTCAGTTGTTTGCGTGCCTTGTCCGGTAGCGGTTTCTGTCGTGCCGAGATTCAAGGGAAGTGTCCCTGCTGGATCACTGAGAAGGTTCAAGGCACCGATGGCGTAAAGTCCGTCAGCGCGCGGGGTGCCGTAGGGCATTGTGTGGATACGCGTGCCGCCGATACGAACATCAGGATAGGTACTTGCAATGATGGAGGCAGTCAGATGTGCAGCGTTAGGTAGGATGTCGCATCCGACGAGATTCTTCTCCATCATGTACTGATGAATACTTTCTCCGTTCCCACCTGTTTGTTCATAGAGCATCAGGAGGCGTTGATAGACACCATTGAGGAGTGAACCTGTGCCGCAAGCGAAATCTGCGATTTTTAGTTTCTTTGGATCGCTCTTGAGTTCGGGTAACGCCAAGGCACAGAGGAGTGCGGAGGATTCGGGACGGGTGTAGTTCGCCTTGAGAATTTTCTGAATCGAGCTGCCCGTAATCAGCAGTGAGTTCGCTGAGCGATGGGACAGCCTCTAAATCCGGTTTACGTGCAAGAGAACTTTGGAACACCAGGGCGTTGCTAATAATGAGCATCGCCATTTGCGTTGTCTGGTCACCTGGTTCTTGGACGAGGAGTTCGCCTATCCTTTTACCGATATGGGGTCGGTGTTGGATTGCCCCATTGACGATGACGGCGGCACGGTGAATGCCGTTCTCCAGCACCTCGGCGGCTCTCTCAATTTTGGTGATAGGGGTTGCACCGATGCGGATAGCAGTTGCGATGTCGGCGATACTGCCTTCAAGCCACCCTTTTTTGGGAAATCTATCGGGTTCGTCAATGTTGAGGAGGGCGTACGCGAAGTCATTTGACCTCTCCAAATTCTCGCGGATTTCGTCACGGGGCATTATACGGAATCTGTAGGGGAGGCGGATCGCTATTGCACTGGCAACCGTTTCACCTGTGGCACGGAGGGTTTTGCCCAAGTAATATTCACACGCCTGTTTTTCGCCGGTTTCATTGGGACCGCGCTTGTGGTCGATTTTTACTTCGACTGCCAGCGGATACCGTTCGACTGTGCGGATGATTACATCGGGCTTTCTTTGATTTTCGAGGAGTGGTCTTGTCGTTTGTTCGTAAATGCGCCATGTGGCACTCATCGGCATGAGAATTTCGACGAATAGGGTGGTGATGGTGTCTTCGCTGTTGGTGTGTTGGCGGTTCATGCGTTTTCCTTTAACTACCACATCACCGTCCCACCCGTGTTAATGTCTTGTCCGGTCATATTGGCGGAATCCTCAGAGGCGAGGAAGACGGCTAATGCTGCTGCATCCTCTGAACCGGAACCTTTGTCGCTGTAGCCTTCATCTGCACACCACCTACCGGCGATGACGCTTTTCGGGTTCGTTCGTTGGTATCGCTCGCGTAAGGCTTCTTCATCAAAGGGTTTGTTCATATATTCGGCTCTGCCTTTTGCGAGTTCAAGACTTCTCTCTACGTGCCAACCGGGACAAATAGCGTTGACGGTGATGTTGTAACGTCCGACATCGGCGGCGAGGGTGCGTGTGAAACCGATTACGCCCATCTTTGAGGTGGCATAGGGTGCTCTGTGTGAAAGGGGTTGCTTGCCTGTGCCGGAACTGAAGTTGATGATTCTCCCGTACTTCTTGCGGATCATCTCTGGTAGAACGGCTTTAGAGCAGATAAACAACGAATCGAGGTTAACCTCAAGTGTGCGTCTCCATTCCTGTAGACTCATGTCCCAGATGTCCTTTGTCGGTCCGGCAATGCCGACAACGTTGGCGAGTATATCGACGGTGCCAAACTGCTCAATGGTTGCTGCGACCATTTCGTTGAAAGACTCTTCTTTCGATACATCCGTCTCAAAGCAGCGTACGTCCCCACCGGCGGCTCTGATGTCTGAACCGACTTTTGCCTCCAACTCTTGGACAGGGATAACGTCACAGATGGCAACGGCTGCGCCTTCCTTCGCAAAACGGCGTGCGACTGCTTCGGCGTGTCCTCTACCAGCACCTGTTACGATTGCGACTTTATTTTCTAATCTTCCCATGAGATTCTCCGTAAGTTATACCAATTCTAATTGATAATTCCTCTTAAAAGGTTGACTATTTTTCAGCGATGCTCGGTGCGGTTAGAAACCGCACCTACCGGGTGTGGTGTGAGTGGGTTCGGTTAATGCGAGATAAACTTTTAGAAATGGTATTATATCTTAGATTTCATCGTTACCAATACAGCGAGGACCGGCGAGGTTAGGAAACCTCGCCTACCAAGCAATGAAACCGATGAAAATTCTCCGTAGGTTATTTTACATTTTATCGTTACCAATACAGTGCGAACCGGCGAGGTTAGGAAACCTCGCCTACCAAGTGTGGGAGGATCGCTATTCGCCCTCCCATAACCGCCGCATCTCCTCAGAGGCGCGAAGCAATTCGTCCAACGTTCCGACCCCCTCAATACGACCGTCCTTGAGCAAAACAATCTGATCCGCCTGCTGTAAGGCGGCGCGTCGATGGGAAACAACGAGACAGGTTGTTCGCTGCGTCTCAAAGAGTCGTTTCCATAAGGTCTGTTCAGTTTCCACGTCAAGTCCAGAAGAGAGGTCATCAAAAACAAGCAAATCCGAATCCCGGACGAACATCCGCGCCGCTGCAGTGCGTTGCATCTGTCCACCCGACAATTTCACGCCACGGGGACCTACAACGGTTTCGAGTCCATCTTCAAGCGTTGGGAGATCTGTTTCCATGACGCTGAGGCGAACGGCTCGATTTAAGTTGTCCCAATTCCAAGGCAAACCGAGGAGGATATTGTCGCTCAATTTCTCGCTGAAGAGTTTGGGGGCTTGGGGTGTATATGCACAACGCGGTGGCACGAAAAAGGACTTTAGATCCGTAATAACTTCGCCGTTCCAGCGGACCTCTCCTGCTTGCTTCGGAAGCACACCTAAAAGTGTTTGCAAGAGCGTTGTTTTACCAGCACCAATCCGTCCCGTGACAACAGTAAAGGAGCCTGCTGGAACCCGGAAACTAATATCGGAAACCCCTGCCGTTGAACCATCGTAAAGGTGCGTCAAGTTAGTGATAGTAAGTTCATCAAGGCGATCGGCTTCAGTGCGTTCGGGCATAACGAGTGGTGGCTGTGTTTCTTTGAGATAGACCGGTGTATGTTTCACCAAGTCTTCGTCTGGCATCTCCTCGACGGTCTGTTCCATACGATTGAACGACACTTCTGCGCGTTTGTGCTCTGCCATTATGCCACCGAGGAGGGACCCGCTTCTGGCAACGTCACCGGCGTAGGTTGTGAAAAGCGCGAAATCGCCGACAGTAAACGTACCCGCTTTCATCTGTTCAGCAACAAGAATCAGAATTACGCCCGTTGCGAGCTGATTGATATTGAAACTCATAGATCTGAGGAGCTGATTAAACAGGTTATCCACGAGTGTCGCTTTCCGGCGTGCGTCGTTGAGTTGATGGAAATGGTTAATGACATTGGACTCTGTCCGCGCCACTTTCACCGCCAAGATAGATTGGAAGAGCTCGTTGATGAAGTTGGTTGATTTTTCCGTCGCAATCCGTTGGGCAGCCCGATACTTACGAATGAGCCGTCTGGCGAAATTAATAATTGAAATAATCAGAATGGAAGGGACAACAGCGATGAGGGTTACAGTGACATCAATGCGTGCCATCCAGATGATTGCCAATATTGCGAAAAGCGTATTTCCCCAGAGGTGGATATACTGCTCCAGATACCGTATAATCGACTCAACATCGTCGCGTAGGCGGTTGGTTACCTCGCCCGAAGCCGTTGAGACGCGATGGGGCGAGGACATATCCATGATGGCTGTCATGAGGTTTTTTCGGAGCAGCGTAGAAACGGCGTAACGCCAACGCGCCCATACAAACGCCGAAGAGATGAGTACACTCCGATCACCGAGTTCAACAATGATAAAGAGTGCGACAAACGTCCAGGGATTGAATCCAGCGGGGGAGTCGCCGGTGAGGGCATCAAAAAATCCCTTCATAATGATACCAAAAGCAAACGGCACCAGATCATCTAAACCCCGAAAGAAAATAGTGCTGAGGAAGAGGAGTGGACGATACCGGATGAGTTGAATCGCTGACTGTCCTGTCGTCATTGCGTTACCTCCTCTAATCCTGTCTTTAGGAGTCCTGAGAAGACCGAATCAGGATTGCGGACGAGTTGCTGGCGTTCACCGTATTCTTGGATTTCGCCATCGGCAAGAATCATAATATCGTCTACCTGTTGAACGGTTCCCAAACGATGGGCAATAATAATACTCGTTCGCCCTCTCAATAACCGCTGGACGGCTCGGTCAATTCGCTGTTCAGTCGCCGGGTCAAGTCTTGAGGAGGGTTCGTCAAGAATGACAAGCCGTGGGTCTTTGAGAAAGACGCGCGCAAAGGCGAGAAGCTGTGCTTCACCAGCGGAAAGCCCAGTATCTTCAAGCATCGTATCAAGTCCATTCGGTAAACCTCTATACCAATCAGACAGCTCCAGTTCTTCAACAACCGACAAAATCTGGTCATCGGGAATTGTGGCATCAAAGAGGGTTAGATTCTCGCGTACAGTCGCATTGAAGAGTTGAACATCCTGTGTGACCATCCCAATCTGGCTTCGCAAAGCCTCAAGTTGAATTTTCTCAATTGGCTTACCACCGACGCGAATCTGTCCTTGATTAACCTCGTAGAGCCGGAACAGGAGACGGGTGATTGTCGTCTTACCACTGCCTGTGCGTCCTAACAGCCCAAGCGATTTCCCCGGCGATAGTTGGAACGAAACATCCTTCAATACCACTTCATCTCCGGTGTAACTAAATCTGACGCGTTCAAAGTCGATACCGAGTGCATCTGATCCGGGCAGATCTTCGGTGCCGTCCGCTATTTTCGTGGTTCTGCGATAGAGTGCCTCAATCCGTTTCAATCCGGCAGTCGCCCGTTGGAGCTCGTTAATCTGACGGTTAATCATGTAGAGGGGGCGCCGGAGCATCGCTGTGTATTGGAAAACGAGGAAGACAGTCCCGATTGTGAAGACCCCTCTTTGATAGAGATAAATCCCCATTCCCATTGCCAAGGCGTTCCCTAAGGCAAACAAAACGCCGCTAATCATTCGTAAAACTTCGCCCATCACATGTGCTTTCACGGCGCGCCCGTATACATCGCGATTGACGTCGTAAAACCGATCCATTGTGTAGCCGACCCCGCCGTTGGTTCGGAAATCTTCGATTCCGATCAACCGTTCTTCAAGAAATCCAAAAAGTCTTGAGTAGCCCTCGCGTTCAGCGGCATAGAGCGGGACAGCAATGTTCCGAGTGAGATTGTAGACCCATACAGCAATAATTACAAAAACCGTGAGTGCAACACCGATACGCCAATCTTCTCGGGCAACCAAAATCAGGACACCGATGAGAAATATGAAACTCCCAATCACCTGAAGCACAAATTCAGAGAAAAAGTTCGAGAGTGCAGTGGTATCGCCATCAACGCGCTCGACCATTTCACCGGGCGTGTATTCATGATGGAAAGACATATCCAAGTTCAGACAATGGTCGGCAAGGTCTTCGCGCATCTGATTCGTGGCGCGCCATCCGACATCCTGCCCCAAATAAGAACTGACTAAAATCACCAGTTGCCGAACAAATCCAATCGCAAGGAATATACAACCGGCGATGATGAGGTTGCGTGTCGCGCCGCCGGCTTTTGCGGTGTCAATAAAATAACGGATAATTTGCGGATTGACAAGGTTTAGACCGATCCCACCGAACATAAATACAGCGAGCAGCGTGACACGGAGCCACTGCGGTCTGAGGTATTGTGAAAGGAGTGCGGCGTATTGCCGGAAGGGTACTCTTTCTAAATTGGGATTATCTTTTTCGTGCACTTTGTCTCATCCCGAATATAAACTGGTTCTTCGTATAAAAAACACTGCGGATTGTCGGGCATTATAGCATGACCCTGAAATCAAGTCAAGGATTTTTAAGGGTTATGAGTTGTAGGTTGTGGGTAAGAGTTAGAATTGGGAAATCGTTCTTACAGAAGATAGGATTGACAAATTTCAGCGGATGGTATACACTCAACGGTATGAGAACCGAAAAACACCGCGAACGTGGTATCATTGTCGGGATAACGGGTGGAATCGCCTGCGGAAAGACGACTGTCTCCGATCTTCTTGCTGAAAAAGGTGCGATTCCAATCAATGCTGATGAAATTGGACACGAACTCCTCAAAGCAGATAGTCCGGTTATTAACGTTCTAATTAATACATTTGGACAGGGGATACTCGAAGATACTGGGGATGTCAGTCGGAAAAAACTGGGTGCTATTGTTTTTACAGACAAAGCCGCTCGGGAACAACTCAATCGCATCCTGCATCCGTTAATTATCCAGCGTTCACGCGCACGCGCCCGCCAACTCGTTACGGAAGACCCAAATTGTATTGTGCTGCTTGACGCGCCGCTCCTCATTGAAGCTGGTGCTTATGATACCGTTGATCTGATAGTCGTTGTGACAGCACCAACGGCAACACAAGTGCAACGCACTTTGGATCGCAGCATTGCACAAGGTAGATCGCTTACCAAAAGTGATGTCCAAGCACGAATTGATGCCCAGATGCCGCTCACCGAGAAAGTCACATACGCCGATGTTGTGATAAAGAATGCGGGGACGCTTGCTGAACTTCAGCAACAGGTAGACACGCTTTGGGAGGAACTTCAGAAGCGTTGTGCGTAAAGCGTATGCTATGGAAAGGGACGCACGATTATAACTGCACCTATTATTTTCGCAGATAAAGTCCCTAATCCCAGAGGCGATTGATAGCACTTGCTTTGATGACGCAATAAACCTCCAAGTCCTCTTTCAATTGCATCTGCTCACGTGCTTCGTGCGTGATCTTCACAGCGAGATGATACCATTCAACACGGATAGATACCCACGTCCGTTCGCTCCTGACATCAAGATATTGAATTGTCCCGCGTAACGTGTTCCGCGCGCTAATCGGCAGGTTTGGTTCGAGCGAGATGATAATATCCTCAGCGCGGATAGCAACCGGTACACTATCACCGACTTCCGCCTCACTATAAGGAATTACAAGAGATTGGTTTCCGATTTCCAACCACGTCACACCGAGTGCCTTATCTGAAAGCTTCACCGGAAGGACGAGAATGTTCTCAACACCGGTCAATTGTGCGATAGGCATTGCGGAAGGAGCGGTTAGCAACTGGTGTGGTTCACCGTTTGCCATAATTTCGCCGTTAGCGATTAAGAACGCTTCGTCGGCGAATGCCATCGCCTCAGAAAAGGCATGGGTAATGTAGAGGATGGGTATATCAAAAGCGTCTTTAAGATGGCGTAGATAAGGGATAATTCGATCTTTTAGCGCGCTATCAAGCGAAGCAAGCGGCTCATCCATGAGGAGCATCCGCGGTTCCATAGCGAGTGCGCGGGCAATTGCGACGCGTTGACGTTGACCGCCTGAGAGTTCTTTCGGGTATCGCTGAAGCAGTTCGGAAATTTCAAGCACATCTATGGCAGGCGAAGATTTTCGTGGACTGGGTTGTCCATATCGGATGTTTTGGGCAACGGTGAGATGCGGAAATAGATACCCCTCTTGAAAAACGTATCCGAACCGTCGTTTTTCGGGCGGTAGATTAATTTTTGAGGTGGAATCGTAAAGGATTTCGTTCCCGAAGACGATCTCACCTTCGTCAGGTGTCAGGGTGCCGCTGATGCAATTGAGCAGCGTACTTTTCCCGCTCCCAGACACACCTAAAAACACCGAAACCTGCTTTTCCAGTGTGCAATCGACTGCCAAAGTGAAACTACCGAGGCGTTTGCGAAAATTGAGGTTGATTTTGGGCCTGCTTGTCATAAGAACCTATCGGAGAGTAAAGCGTTCCGTGAACCAGAGTGCCACGAAGGCAACAACGGTTGAAATAAGCACCAGTCGATAGACAGAGGCATCTTCACCAAGATGGACAGCACTGAAAATCGCCAACGCCATCGTCTGAGTTTTACCGGGAATGTTTCCCGCCACCATAATAGTGGCACCAAACTCACCAAGACTTTTGGAGAAACCGAGGATCGTTCCGCCGATGATGCCGCGATAGGCGAGCGGGAGCGTTATTGTCCAAAACACTTTGAGGGGTGATGCCCCAAGCGTACGCGCCGCGTTTTCAAGCTCGACGGGGACAGACTCCATGCCTGTCACGATACCCCGCACCAGCAGCGGAAATGAGATAATGGAAACTGCGAGCACAACTGCCAACTGCGAAAAAACGATCTCTATACCGAAAGTCCGATAGATAAATCCACCAATAACCCCGTATTTTCCCAATAGAATGAGGAGTAAATAGCCACTGACGATAGGGGGCAGCACTAACGGACACATAACGAGTGTATTCAGCAAAGTCTTCCCTGGAAACGAGCGTTTTGCCAATAGCCAGCCGATCAGTAATCCCGGTGGGAACATTATAACCAGACTGAGCAATGCGACTTTTATAGATAAAGAGAGGGCAGCAACTTCGGCGGGCGTTATCCTCATTTTAGAGCCAAAACGGTGAATCCGTGCTTTTCAAAAATTTCACTTTTCTCAGCAGACTGGAGATAGGTAATAAACCTACGCGCCAACTGTTTCTGCGGGCTATTTTTTACAACGACGGCCGGGTAAATGATAGGTGTATACGCTTCAGGGGGTACTTGACAAAGCACCCTTACATAGTCGCTGAGGACTGTATCGGTTTTGTAAACAATGGCTATATCCACATTTCCAGATGTCACATAAGCCAACGTAGCACGTACATCCGCACCGAAGATAAGTTTCGGGTGTAGGGTCTCCCACAATCCGAGGTGTGTTAAAGCTTCTTTGGCGTAAGCCCCAGCGGGTACGATACTTGGATGCCCAATCGCAATTCTCGAAATCTCAGGTGCAGCGAGGTCAGCAGGTGTATCCACAGAAAGCCGTTCGGTTTCATCAGAAACGATTACCAATCGATTGGTTAGCAAATTTTGGCGACTCTCGGCTTCAAGCCTCCCACTATCTTCCAAGGCAACGACTTGACGGGGACTCGCCGAGATGAAGACATCCGCGGGTGCCCCTTTTTCGATTTGGCGTTGTAAGGTCGTAGATGCCGCGAAATTGTAAAATACTTTAACACCGTTTTCCGCTGTAAATGCCGTCCCAATTTCAGCGAGGGCATCCGACAAACTGATTGCAGCGAAGACGCTTAATTCGATCGGCTTCTGCTTTTCCGTTGCACATCCCGAAAACACAGTGAGCATCAACACTAAACCAATTGCGATAAGATCCCTAACACTTGGCTGCATTATTTGCACCTATCGGAAAAAATACTTGACAATTATAGCGGATATGCTAAACTGTGTCAAGCGATTTTCAGTTATCGTAGCAAAGTTTCCTTGCATTCGGTCTATGTCTATGGTATCCTATTTAAATAAAAAACCGACGTTAGGTAAACAGAAATAGACGTTAGGGGAAAACTATGAAAATAGGTTTATGCACCATCGCTTTCCAAGAAAAACCGTTGGAAGAGGTTATTGATATCGCGGCGGACTACGGTTTCAATGGTATCGAGTTGTGGGGAAAACCTCCGCATCTACCAGCGGAATACGACGAAAGTTATGTCAAAAACGTTCGGGATATGGCACTCCGTAAGGGATTAGAGATCTCAGCGTTCGGTTCGTATGTGGATCCGCTGATGCCGCTCCATCAGAAACACTTCGAGGCAGCCTTTAAAGTCGCATACGATTTAGGAACCAACCTCGTGAGAATCTGGTCGGGTGGGGGTCCTTCAAAATCCATTGCGCCGGCTGATAAACGCTTAATTCTTTTCCGACTGGTGAGCATTACCCAATGGGCAAATTTTCGCAACATTCGGCTCGGTTTGGAAATGCATAACAATAACTTCACCGATAGTGTTGCCACTATTTTGGAAACGATTGAGGGCATTAACCAGCCAGCGTTGCAAACGTATTATCAACCGCTTGCCCGCACTGATGCTGATGAACCGCATACTGCCGCTGAGAAACTCGCTTCACACATCATAAACGTCCATGCTCAAAACTTCGACGAGAACGGCAAAGGGTGTCCTATTGCAGATGGCGTTGTCGATTATGCCCGAATCGTTGAGATTTTAGGTGCTGCTGGATACAGTGGATACTTAGAGGTAGAGTTCGTTCACGGCGATAATAAATTGGAGGCTTTACAACGCGATCGGGACTATCTCGCCAGTTTGATTAACGCTGTAGATGGCGATACACTCAAAGATTTAGACATCGAGCCTGTGTAAAGTGTAAAGCGTTTCCGAGAAAACAGTTGGAGAACGTTATGCGCTTGGAAGTAGGTATCATTCAATTGGTGGAGGAGGTCATCGGCATCAAAGCAGAACGCCGCGCACAATTCGATTGGCTCTGCAATAAACCGCGCCGTGAAGATTTCGGTAAACATTACGATGCCGTGATGACACTTTACACTGCCCTGGAAGGGGATTGGGCAGGCACAACAGCGAAAGCGGATGGCTATCTGATCCCAGATGCGTATTTTTCGGAGCCTTATCACTTTATTTTTGAATTCGATGAACTTCAACACTTTACACAATTCCGGGAACGGACATTCCAGCATTATCCAGCAGATATTGAAATCGCCTATGCGCTGCAAACATACCGCCAGTTTTGCCATCAACACCACGCTGCAGCACTCGCAAAGGGACCGGCTCGGTTCCGCAGAAATACTGCAGACTTTCCCTATACAAACGGACGCGCAGCACAGCGCGCCTTTTTCGATACATTCCGAGATTGGCTGCCACCGTTGCACGGGCTCAATCCGACCCTAAGATTAGCTGAATTTGAGGTTGTGCCTATTCTCAACGGACAATTAACAGACACCGCAGCGAAGGATTACATGCAACGCCTGCTTCACCAACGACTCAGAAAACTCTTAACACTCAAGAAATAACAGGATTTATGCAGCATAAAAGAAATTCACCCATTCCGACGCAGCCGGTGCGGTTAGAAACCGCACCTACCAGTGGAATGCGGTTACAAACGACGCAGCCGGTGCGGTTAGAAACCGCACCTACCAGTGGAATGCGGTTACAAAC
>JAPPII010000101.1:0-27490 GCA_028820845.1 Candidatus Poribacteria bacterium | reverse complement strand
GACGCAGCCGGTGCGGTTAGAAACCGCACCTACCGATGGAGTGCCTAAGTCCTAAATAATACAAAAGGTAGGATAGATAACGCTACATGAGCCAGCGAAAGCCTGAAAAGGTGAATCTTTCAGAGTATCCACTGCTTCAAATCATAGGCCAGACACCGCTTGCCAAAATAGATCTCTTTGCTGATGAGCTGCCAAATGTCGAGATTTATGCAAAGATAGAAACCTACAACCCTGGTGGCTCAATCAAAGACCGACCTGTTTTAAGAATGCTTACGGAGGCGATTGCCTCTGGAGAACTCACGCGGGAAAAAGTTATCCTTGACTCGAGTTCCGGTAACGCTGGGATCGCTTACGCGATGATAGGCGCGGCTCTCGGCTATAAAGTTGAACTTGTGATTCCAGACAACGCCAGTGAAGAGCGAAAAAAACGCATTCATTCACACGGCGCGAAAATTATCTATACCGATGCCATCCTCGGTTATGATGAGGCGTTGCGAGAGGTTGACCGCCGCCACGAAGCGGATCCAGAGAAGTATTTTTTTAAATCGCAATACGAAAACGAAAACAATTGGCGGGCACATTACGACACCACTGGGGTTGAAATCTGGCAACAGACAGGGGGGAACGTTACGCACTTCGTCGCGGGTGTCGGAACGGGTGGCACTATCACAGGGGTCGGCAAACGCCTGAAGACCTATAATCCAGATATCCAAGTCTGCTCGATTGCGCCTGAGGTGTTTCCGGGGATCGAAGGACTCAAACCCTTGGGGCATCCAGATGACATCGTGCCAGAGATTCTCGACGCATCTGTAATTGATCATCGCATTCCGGCTACGATTGAAAATGCGCATGAAATGTGTAGCCGACTGGCTCGACGGGGTTGGTTCGTCGGGCAATCTTCGGGTGGCTACCTTTATGGGGCATACAAAGTCGCCCAAGAAATTCAGGAAGGTATTATCGTCACAGTCTTTAACGATCTCGGCGAGCGTTATTTTAGTACACGCCTATGGGATTAACTCTTTTAAAAAATTTGTTTTAGGTTACGAAAGGTTTGTTACAGGACTGAAAACCACCGTGAAACGAAATTGTGAGCGATTAGCGAACAATTTGTCTTCGCTTTACATTGTGGAGCGGTGACCCGATTCAATAGTTAAACAATATGGAAACAACAGTTATACCGTTTTGCGGCTTACGTTACAATACAGTACAGATAGACAAAATTGAGAACGTCATCGCTCCACCGTATGATGTGATCAAAACTGAAGAACGACTTACTTTAGAAGCACGCCATCCTGCCAATATCATTCATTTAATTTTAAGCCAACCTTGTGAAGATGACACTGAGGACGCTAATCAGTATACGCGAGCCGCGGCACTGATGAACCGGTGGATTTCAGACGATACACTTGTACAGGACCCAACACCGCGATATTACATCTACGATCAATCGTTTAGTGCGCCAGACGGAAAAAACTACACCCGCCGTGCTCTGATTGCCCTCGTCAAACTCGAACCCTTTGAAAACAAAATCATCCTCCCGCACGAAAAGACACACGCCGGTCCGAAGGCAGATCGGCTTAATCTCATGCGTGCATGCCACGCGAACCTCAGTCCCATCTTTCTGCTTTATGGCGATCCGAGCGGCGATATTGAACAGATTATGCAAAGTTTCACCGATGCATATCCCCCTGAAGTTGACTGTCCAGAGACCTTCGGCAGTACACATCAATTGTGGTGTTTAGATGACACAGAACGCAATCGTGAGATTCAAGAACTTTTTTCATCGAAACGGCTTCTGATTGCTGACGGACACCACCGTTATGAAACCGCGCTGGCTTTTCAGGAGGAAATGACGCAAAAACTGCCGAACACCGAATCGACTGGTTACGGCTATATGATGATGAACCTTGTCCGGATGGAGTCTCCCGGTTTGGCTGTCTTGGCGATTCACCGATTGTTAGATAATCTAAGTCCTCATCAGATTTCGCGGGCTATTGCGAAATTGCCTGAAGTATTTGAAGTGCATGAGATTGACACGCAAGCAAATCTTATGGCAAAATTGGAGGCATTGAAAGGGAAATCAGCTGCTGTCGGCATGTACACGGCAGACGACAACTATCACCTATTAATTCCACACGCAACATTACCACGGCAATTAGACGTAAGTCTCGTACAAGAAACTCTCATCAAAGAGATGTTTCAGGTTGAGACATTAGCGGAACATATTAGTTACACGGCTTACGCAGATGATGCCGTTGAACACGTAAAAAGCAGAGTGGGTAGCGTTGCGCTCCTCATGAACCCGACACCCGTTGAACAAGTGTTGGACGTGGCTATGGCGGGTTCAACAATGCCACAGAAATCGACTTATTTCTATCCAAAAATGGCGACCGGGCTGGTTTTAAACCTGTTGAATCGATAATGTTGTAAACGATCTTCAAACATTTTACTCTTTGGAGACACACGATGTATCATGAACATGAAAGAGACACCTTAGCCTTCTCACACCAGTTATACAGTGATACACCGCGCCACCTTGCATTCCAAGCGACAACGCTCACTGAAGCGAAAGCGTGGCAACAGGAACTTCGGGCAAAACTTATCGAACTGGTCGGTGGGTTTCCCGGAGAACCGTGTGCCTTAGCATCGGAAGTTTTAGAATCGTCCGAATTCCCGACCTATTTCCGTGAGACGGTGCAGTTTAAGAGCCGTCCAGAGATGGCTGTCTTCGGTTATCTGCTTACGCCTAAGCATCTCAACGGTTCAGCACCGAACCCAGCGATTCTTTGTCTCGCAGGACATGGGCGCGGCGTGGACGACATCGTGGGCATTGAGGAAGATGGTAGCATGCGATCAGAATACGGTGGCTACCAAAACGATTTCGCACTCCAATGTGTTGCGCACGGTTACACTGTACTGGCGATCGAACAATTCGGATTCGGTCACCGACGTGACCCGATTGCGCGCGAGCGCGGCGGCGGTAATTCCTCCTGTCAACCGAGTGCGGGGGCAGCACTCCTTCTCGGACAAACGATGGTAGGGTGGCGGGTTTATGATGCGATGCGAGCATTTGACTATTTGGCGACGCGCCCGGAGATTGACACAAACCGTCTCGGTGTGATGGGTATCTCAGGCGGTGGCACAACGACCTTCTTTACCGCCGCGATTGACCCCCGTGTTAAAGCGGCTGTCGTGAGTGGCTATTTTAACACATTTCGGGACAGCATCCTGAGTCTCAGCCATTGTATAGACAATTACATACCAAATGTGCTACAATATGCAGAAATGTACGACATAGCCGGACTCATCGCACCGCGTGCGCTCTTTGTTGAATCGGGTACGGAAGACACGATTTTTCCGATTGAAGCCACCCGCTTCGCGGTTAATGAGGCAAAAGCAATTTTCAAACATTTCGACGCTGATGATAAATTAGGACTTGAGGTGTTTGAAGCCGGACATAGCTTCCATGGCGTTGGTGCATTTGAGTTTCTGAAAGAAGTACTCTAAAAAGGAGAAGCGTGTGGCAATTGAATTGTTCTCAATCGGCACAGAATTAGTCCTTGGGCAGATTCAAGATACCAATGCCCACTGGATCGCACAGCAAATTCTTCAGATTGGTGGCGAGCTACGGCGTGTCACGATGCTGCGCGATGTCCGCGAGGAGATGTCGGAAGCACTCAATTCGGCGGTGGAACGGGAAACGTCGCTCATTCTTACGACAGGTGGTCTTGGACCCACCCCAGATGATATGACCGTTGCGGTCGTCGCTTCGTTGATTGGCACAAAATCTGTGGTGAGCGAAGAGACTATTGCCGAATTTCGGAAACGCCGTGAGATGTCAGAAAACGACCCAATCAGCGAAGCGTTGATGAAGATGGCGATTGTACCGGAACCTGCTGTCGTCTTACAAAACCCGGCGGGATGGGCACCGTGCATTAGCGTTACACACAAAGCGTCCACAATTATGATGATGCCGGGTCCTCCGCGCGAGATGAAGGCAGTCTTTGAAATGCACATTCAACCCTTAATTGCCCAACGTTACCGTTCAGAGGTTACCACGGCGCGAGTTTACGTGAGTATGTTTGAAGCGGAAGTTTCACCGCTGATGCAGAAGGTGATGGAACGCCACACTGATGTTTATTTGAAGGCGTATGTCTCCCTCCGCAAAGTAGATGGCAGCACGATGCCTGTCGATCTGGTTTCAACACGTGAAGATAAAGCCGACGCCGAAACGGAACTTCAACGCGCCACGGATTACTTCCAAGAACTTGTTGTTGAAGCGGGGAAACGTTTTAGTTTGGAAGACGAAGAGTAGAGGGATTGATAAAAGCACCGACCCGTAGGTGCTTTCCAAGAGCACGATGTGAGATATTCGTGCCTTACACTGCTAACTGTATCTACAAAAAAGGAGATTTATACTGTGAACCGAAGACCTTCAGGAAACAGAAACAAACGAAAGCCGCAGACGCGGTATACGAACACGAAGCGTCCGAAACCGAAGTCGAAATATAAAAAGCAACGAGATACGGATGCTGCTGATATTGGCTTAGAATCTGAAGACGAGGAACGAACGCCGTCTAAAAACGATAAAATAGAGGTTGAAGGCACCGTTATCGAACCTTTACCCAATGCGATGTTTCGTGTGGAATTGGACAATAAGCACCAAATTCTTGCACACATTTCTGGTAGAATGCGGAAATTCTTTATCAAGATTTTGCCGGGTGATAAGGTAACTGTGGAGCTTTCGCCCTACGATCTGACACGTGGACGGATTACGTATCGGAAAAAGTAGATGCCGAATAGATGTCTAAAGCGAAGTGCGTTGGCGTGTGCAAATCAAGATTTTTGTAAGCGCGTCTTTTCGGCGCGCATGCCTTTAAGACAGTAAAATCTGATTTTATTGTCTTATGAGGAAACCCCCATGAAACCTGCTGCCTTAATTCATGTCAATAGCATTGATGAAAAACAGATAGCCCAGCTTTTGGACGCAATTGAAGTGAAACAGGCGCAGATAGAAGAACTCACAGTAGCCGTCGAGAAACTTAAGTCAGAAGTGGACGTATTTCAGCGTCGCTACAATGCCCATATCAGTCGTTACTACCTCGAACTCGATAAGGTTGAACTCGAGACGAAAGAGTATCGCCTGCGTTTACAACTGCGCCGAGAGCACGTGCACGAGAAAGAGATAGAAGCACGTGTGGAATCCTGTTTCAGGGCAAGCCGGGCGCGTGTAGAGGCATACGAGGCAACTGACGCATCAGAACCGACACCTCAAGAAGACAAACTCCCTGAGGTGAAATCTAAACACTTGCAAAATCTTTACCGTAAACTCGCCAAGCGATACCACCCCGACAAGGCTATGGATGCTGAGGGAGCGGAACGCCGTGAGCGATTAATGCCCTTGATCAATCGGGCGTATCGTGATCAGGACCTCCAAACCTTAGAGCGGTTGAGCCTCGGTGAAACAGAGTTACATGTAGATGAAAAAACAGCCGTTGAGAAACGGGCAGCCTTGCAATCAGAGCTTGGGCAACTCAACCGCGCGGCGAGCCAATTGCGTTTAGAAATAAACCGACTCAAGGCAGGACGCACCTACCAACTCAAACAACAGGTAGAAAAGGCTAAGGAAGCCGGCAGCGATTTACTGATGGGTCTCGCAAAAGACTTGGAGCGGCGGGTTAAAGCGAGTCGTTCTCATTTGGCACGCCTCATTAACATGTGGCACAGGTTATGAGTTATAAGTTGTAAGTTATAAGTTAAGAGGTTTCTCTGTAACAATCTTCCTGTTCCTGAAGACTCGAAGCTGGGGTTAGAAACCCCTCCTACAGGTGTTCGTGTGCCGCCTTGAAGGAATCAATCATGCAACTGAAAGATAAAGTCACTATTATTACGGGTGGTGGACGCGGTATCGGCAGAGCGATCGCTATTGCTTATGCTGCTGAAGGTGCGCGGGTCGTTATTGCATCGCGAAGCATCACACAACTTGATGAAGTTGCTGCAGAGATAGCCGCGCAAAATGGCGAAGTTCTCACTGTTCCAACCGATGTGCGAGTCCGTTCGGAAGTGGCAAACCTTGTTCAGAAAACTGTTGACCAGTTTGGGCGGATAGATATACTTGTGAACAACGCCGGTGTCAATCCGAGAGGTCGGTTTTTAGATTCTACAGATGAGGAGTGGGAACAGGGATGGCAGATTAATGTGATGGGTGTTGTGCATTGCTGTCGTGCTGCACTGCCAATCATGCAGCAACAAGGTAGCGGAAATATTATCAACGTCGGTTCGGGTATGGGACAAGTTGGCCGTGCGAACCTCAGCGTCTATTGTGCTGCGAAAGCGGCACTCCACGGGTTGACGCAATCCATCGCTGAAGAGGTGTGGGAAGACGGCATCATTGCCAATGTTCTTATCCCGGGTCCCGTAAGAACGGAACTTTCAAAGCCAGCGTGGGAAAACTCAGACACTTTCAGAGCGGAAAGCGATCCGTGGAAGCCACCCGAGCAGGTCGTTGCATCGGCACTTTTTCTCGCAGCACAACCGCCTGCGACCGGTATGACAGGTCAGATTTTGAGTATCATGCGCCGGAATAGCCCGTGATTTAAAGTCCTTTTTAGAGTGGGAACCTGACGCGCCGTCCTTCTTGTGCGGAGCGATACGCCCCCAAAATCATCTCCACTGATACGCGTCCATCCTCTACTGTGACATCAGGTTCAGTATCGTTCTTCAGACAATCAATAAACGGACGCGGTACCCCAGCAATCCGTTCCCCGTGCCCATCTGGAATTGGAATCCCCAAATCTCTCCATGTCGGTTCCTCGCGTGTATACAACTTTAGCGCGACAGCATCTTCGGGACGCGGTATGTTACATGACGGCGCGTCGCCATAGTTCTGGATGACCACGCCTTCATCGCCGTAAATCTCAGTTGTATTCTCACCTGCAAGCGTTACAGACGTATTCAGTAGAATCGCCATCTCGCCACCGGCGAATCGATAGACAGCCAATCCTGTATCGTCGGGTGCGACATCCGTCAAAATGTTATCAATCTCAGCAATAACGCTTGTCGGCTTACCGAGCATCCAGTGGATAAAATCGGTGGCGTGTGAGGCATCGTCCATGAACATCCCCATGTTCTTCTCTGAGTCGATGTGCCAACGACTGAGTCCTGTCACGAAGGCTTCGCTAAACAGAGCATTGATACAGTGTCGGCGGCGTAGCACTCCGATTTTTCCTAACACGCCGCTATCAATCAACTTTTTCATGGCGATATTTGCTGGGTCGCGGCGCATCTGGTAGCCCATCATAAATTTAACGCCGGTTTTCTCGACTATCGCCGCAATCCGATCACAATCTTCCAGCGTGAGTGCCATGGGTTTCTGGCAAAGGATATGCTTTCCTTCTGAAGCCGCTGCTTCCACCATCTCTGCGTGTCGATTCGTTTCACATGTCACGATAACGGCGTGAATATCGGGGTGGTTGATAACATCTTCAAGATGCGGTGTGTAATTCATACCGTACTGCGTCGCGGCGTTTTCTCCGCGTTCCGTGTTATCGTCCCAGCATGCGATGAGTTCAACGTCGTCAAAGGACTGCATCTGGTTGCAGTAGGCGTTGGCGTGTCCGTGTGCGAAACTAACTATACCGATACCAATCTTTGTTTTCATTCTGTTAATTTATCCAATCTGCGAGTGTCTGTTGGGCATCAAGTTCAGGATTGAAGACTTGCAATCCTTCGCTGCGAGCAGCTCTGAGAAGTCTTTGATCTGAGGCGACAAGTACTAAGGTATCCGTTGTATTACGAAGTTCGGCTGCAGTGTCCAACGCGGAGCGTAAGACTATTGCATCAACGCTATTGAGTGAGTGGGTCTCGATTAAAGCCATTGAGTCCCAGACAAGTGAGTCTGGGACTGAGATTTTTCTGAAGTTGGATTGAGCATCAACGATTTCCGATTTTAAATAGGTTGTAGATTCAGCAAACTGGCTAACCGAAATGCGCCCATCATTTTTCTTTCGGACACAAATCCAAAAGACCTCCATCACGCCAATTGTCAAACACCGTAAGCGTTCCAAAGAGACGTTCGAAAAAAGAAAATCAATCTTATCACTACCAGTTTCTTCAATATATCGTTTTGCGAGCGCGCTCGCGTCAAAATAAAAATAGTACACGGTTATTTCTCTCGTTCTGCGATAATTGCCTTGCTAAACTCGTTGTCCTCCGGTCGGATACCACTCTCGACTATACTCTTGCGAACTTCCTTGAGAGGTCGCGGTTTAAAATCAGGTGGATAACCCATCCCTTCCAATATTTTTTCAATTGCTTTCGCCCCCAGATTATCATCTTGTTCGTCCTTCTGGACATTAGTGGCATTTATGGGAGCAGTTTCACAATTCTTTGGTGCATCTGGCACCAATGCTTCAACAATCCAAGAGAGCTGCTCATTTACATGTCCAATCATCTTTTCCAGACGATCTAAACGTTGAACAATATCTTCAAGTGTCGCATTTTCCATTGTAAGACTCCTCTATTTTTCTCATGTTATACCAATTCTAATTGATAATTCCTCTTAAAAGGTTGACTATTTTTCAGCGATGCTCGGTGCGGTTAGAAACCGCACCTACCGGGTGTGGTGTGAGTGGGTTCGGTTAATGCGAGATAAACTTTTAGAAATGGTATTATAAGCATACCACAAAAGTTGTAGGATGTCACGTCAATATACCTAAACCGAGTAAATCACTTCTCCAAAACAATGCGAATCTCTGCATCTACACTACTCTCACTAAAATCTATCTCAGCAGTAATCGGACCAAGGGATTCTAATGGAAAGAGGTTCTCAGTGATGCGTTGCGTCAGTGTTGCATCCAATTGCTGTCCTGAAAGCGAGAGAAGTACGGTTGCTAAGGGTAGGAGGCGTTTCAACTCTGGTACGAACAACTCGGGTTGAATGAACGCCTGCGCACCTCTCGCATCTGCTGAGAATGAAATATCGGTCGAGATAGAGGCATTTCCGGTAGTCGTATCAATCACAGACTTTAACCCTGTCAGCGTCGTACTCAAGAGAAAATAATCGTCAACAATTGCGTAGCCACCCGTGACCGCCAACAGAAAATTGAGACGGAGTTGGACGGGCTGGACTGCTACGCCGTTGTAATCCTGTATTTCGAGGAATTCAAGCGGTTTGCCTGCAACAGAGATACCCCCTTGCTTCACAATCTCTAAAATCGCTTTTAGTGCGTCGGGAGCCTTGGCATGTGCGAGTAAGACTAATGAAGGCATTACCGATACTTCATTAGACTCAGGGGCAACGAATAGAGCCGTTAGGTCTGTTCCTAAAATTGGGGAAAGATCAACACCGTCGAGAAGTGCTGTCGTCAGCCCCGGAACAGGTAGTGAAGTAACGAAAGCGGTTCGTTCAGGAAAAGTGTCGAACGGTTTGTTATCATCCGTAGATGGAAAGTCAGTACCGAGCGTTCTTGTCTGCCTACGGAGACGATGCTGTGAAACAATCATACCATCCTCGTACCGATTGCTGAATGTCCAGAACCCCGTATCCCTAAAAAGTCCATAAATTTGTTTAACAAGCGCGTGAGAATCTACACTATCCAAAGCAGACGTGAGTTGTTGGACATCTACGTATCCGGTGTTTTTGTCCTGACGATAATCTTGCTGAATCTTGTCTCCCATTGGGTGTTCAGTGGTAAACCTTTGGGGGCTCTGTGCCGCTTTTGGATCTGAAGCATCGACATAGAGATCAATCGTCTCGGCTAAGAGCAGGGGATCAAGGGTTAAAATACCAATTTTTCCGATGAAGGTATAACTAAAATCACGGGGATAGCCTATAATGGTATTTATAGTGAATTGGCGATACTCAGTCTGAATGCGTTCGTATTTTGGGTTGATTGCGTCCGTGGCAGTAATCGCCTCAATGCTGAGTTTTTCCGCCCCACCAACTTTTGTGATAAGCAGAAACGTATACTCACCTTCACGCTGATAAATGGCAAGAATGGCTTCTTCTCCGAAATAGCCAGTGATTGTCTTAAGGTCAAGCTTGCCTCCCATTTCGTATTCCCATAGTTGCTTCTGATAGACGAGTTGTTTCCACCACTGTTGTTGCTCTATTTCAGTGAGGATCGGCATTTTGGCGGACTGTTTTCCGAATTCACTTCGATTAAAGGTTTCTACCAAGCCTTTCAATTCCTTGAGGGTGAGGTAGCAGATTGGAGATTGCGGTAGCAAGGTAATTAGGTGTTGTTCCGGTTCCCACAAGGCAGCCCGTTGATAGATAAGGGATAGCACAATGATAACTCCAATGAGAACGATTAACGTGAAAAGAATGATTTCTTTTGGTTTGCTCAGGCGCATTTGTTTTGAGCCCCTCGTCAAACAGACGGATTCTTGTTTCTGTTGTGCCTTCATTTTTTCCAATCATCATTGATTATACCACATCCCTTTTGCGTAAACAATCGAAATGATTATTATACCAATTCTAATTGATAATTCCTCTTAAAAGGTTGGCTATTTTTCAGCACTGCTCGGTGCGGTTAGAAACCGCACCTACTGGGTGTGACGTGAGTGGGTTCGGTTAATGCGAGATAAACTTTTAGAAATGGTATTAGTTGTCAGTAAAATTTGTTGCCAACAGACGAAAAATGATGTAGAATATTAGCGTTATTTATTGAAAGAAGGTGAACACCGTTCCTACCCAAACGCTCAGAATTCGACCATTCACTATTTTTCTCATCTGCGTGTTAGTGCCTATCAACTGTTGGTGGGTAACTGTCTCTATCATGCGCGGCGGCGGGAGTCCGACGCAGGTGTCACTTTTCTACAATGCCGTTATCACCATCTTAATCTTGTTAGGCATTGGTGTGCTTTTGCGTCGGCTGCATCACGTCCTCATGCTGAACCGTGCCGAATTGCTTGTCATCTATACCTGTATTTCAGTGGGAGCAGGACTCGCAGGCGTTGATAGGTTCCTTGTCCTCATGCCTCTGATTGGGCATGCACATTGGTTTGCAACACCAGAGAACGACTGGGCAAACCTGTTTCATTTGCATATCCCGCAATGGCTAACTGTCAGTCAACGGCACGCGTTGGAGGGGTATTACACCGGATTTGAAAGTATCTACGAATCTCGCTACTTAATGGCGTGGTTGCCTGCTATCTTCTGGTGGACGCTTTTTTTGGTCGCCGTTCACCTCGTGATGCTCTGCTTGAGCCTAATTTTTCGGAAGCAGTGGGTCGAATCAGAACGCCTCAGTTACCCAATTATCCAACTACCTTTTGAGATGACAACGCGGACCCGCAGATTTTTCAGTTCGCCGTGGATGTGGCTTGGGCTTTCGATCGGTGTCATCATTGACATTATCAACGGGTTGAACTTCCTGTTTCCGGTCGTTCCGAGCCTCGGTGGAAAGTTGTATGATTTGCGGCGGATTTTTACAGAACGTCCATGGAACGGGATAGGTTGGAGTCCGATGGGTGTTTTTCCATTCGGTGTGGGGCTTTCGTTTTTTATACCGCTGGACCTCTCCTTCTCCTGCTGGGCATTCTGGTTAATCTGGCGAGCGGAACGTCTGTTAGGTGTCATTGCAGGGTGGCGCGGGTTGCCACGTTTCCCCTATGAAGCCGAACAATCGCACGGCGCGTATTTAGGGCTGTGTGTCGTCGCCATCTGGATGAGTCGCCGCTACTTAAAAGGGGTCGCACAGCAGCTCATATCTCCCAAAAAAGACGAACCCGTTTCATATCGATTGGCTGTTATCGGATTCCTTATTGGGATAGGATTCATCGTCGGTTTCTGCCTGAAGATGGGGATGAGTTTCTGGATCATCATCGTCTATTTCGCCATCTGGTTCGCTATTGCGATAGCGATTACACGATTGCGTGCCGAACTCGGCTCACCCGTCCACGACTTACACTTCATTGGACCCGATGAGATGTTGCCACGATTGTTGGGTATCCGCAGGCTTGGCGCGGTGAACTTAACGGGGTTTGCTTACCTTTATTGCCTGAACCGCGCCCACCGTTCACACGCCATGCCGCACCAACTTGAAGGTTTTAAATTAGCCGAGGGTGCTAATATCCCGATACGGCGGTTCGCGGCACTCATGATGCTGGCTTCGGCGTTAGGTGCGATTGGGTCATTTTGGGCGTATCTATCCATGTACTATGCGGAGGGCGGTGTCGCCGGATTCGGTAGAGAATCTTTTAACCGATTAGAGACATGGCTCACCTACACAGCACCGCCAGATGTGCCAGCCATCAGTTTTGCGACATTCGGGTTCGGGCTGACGCTGCTGCTCGCAGCGATGCGGATGCGGTTCCTCTGGTGGAACTTACACCCCGTCGGCTATGCGATCTCCGGTAGTTGGGCAATTAACCCGATGATTGGTTCTATTTTTGTGGGATGGCTGCTCAAGTGGCTCGTGTTAAAATATGGCGGTATCCGCTTACATCGGAAGGCAGTTCCATTTTTCCTTGGAATTGTGCTGGGTGAGTTTGTGATTGGTGCGTTCTGGAGTTTGTTAGCGATTGCCCTCGATCAACCGATGTATCGCTTTCTGTTTTAACATGAGTTTGATAAAGGAACGGATTTAGTCTATTCCCAGACTAAATCCAGCGTTGATTCAGAAAAACCCCAGCAAAAACACCTACAAAAATTTATTTTCAAGTTCACGTTAATCAATACCTAATGCCAAAATATTTACACACCCGTCGCAAAAAAAGGCGTGATAACTTTCGGCAAAAACGCCTACCAACCATCACGCCTCGGATTGTATCTTCGGCTGATTTCATAGAAACCAACACAGGTGCCACACCGTGGACTTTTTGATGCACGCTCGACACGACTCACCTACCTCGGAGACGTGCCTACTCTGGCAACCTCATAATAAGGCTTTCTGTAAAAGTCTTCGCACAACGAAAACCGTTGTTGTTCGTGTTCGTTGGCGTATTGTTGTTGCGAAAGGCGACCCGCACGAGGCGGACTGAAGGGGACCAGGAACCACCACGCAGGACGCGGGAACCTCGGCGTGACACCTCGTGAACACCTCGGCGAGAAACGCCGAAAAGCGACACGCTTTAGATAGGGCTTTTGTAGCATAGACTGTTAGTCTGTGCCTACATAAGACGTAAATTCTCACTGTGAGGTAAGTCTGTGCTATAGAATACGCTTATGAACGGCGAAAAACAGTTTCCGAAAAAATAGCTCGACGCAAGCCATACGTATCTGCATGCTTGATATGACCAAGCCAACTTTGCACAGAGTGATTTACATCTGCCCATGTAATTTTATCTGCTTCATAGTCTTGAACTAATCGGCGCAACCGCCGGCGGGCACGCCTGACAGAAGACGCACGCAGCCGACGATGTGTTGGAAAGATCCTATACCCTAAAAAATCAGTACCATCTTTGACAGGGGAAACTTGACACTTGTGAGGGTGTAATTTGAGGCGCAACTGGGTCAAGTAGGTATCCATCTCTGCTTTCACCTGATGGAGTCGCGCTTTGTCGTTTTCAAGCACGACGAAGTCGTCGACATAGCGGATATAGTAACGGCATTTCAAATCTTCTTTGACGGAATGATCGAACCCGTTAAGATAGATGTTCGCAAAAAACTGGCTCGTCAAGTTGCCGATCGGGATGCCGCGCTGCCGATTCAACGATGTGAGCAGGTCATCGCCTTGAAAGTATTCACGAACGTATTCCTGTGGATTGCTACTCTCAACGATCAGGGCCATCAACCACAGCACACCTGCATCCCGAATCTTTCGACGGAACTGCGTTTTCAGGATGTCATGGTCGATAGAGGGAAAATACTTTTTGATGTCGCACTTCAGCACATAGGCGTTCTTGCGGCTGAACGCTGTGAACCGATGCACTGCCTTGTGTGTCCCTTTGCCTTTCCGACACGCGTAGGAGTCATAGATGAACGTCCGTTCAAAAATCGGTTCAACGACGTTGCACAGGGCATGATGGACGACCCGATCGCGGTAAGGCGCGGCACTGATCTTCCGGAGTTTCGGCTCATAGACATAAAACTCGTGGTAGGCCCCGGGACGATATGTCTGCGTTTGCAACTCTGTCTGCAAGCGGTACACCTCCTTCTCCAGATGAAAGTTGAACCGAGCAACATCTGTCTGAAACCGTTTGCTCCGCTGTGCTTTCCGTGCCGCACTGAGAAGGTTCTCAAACGAACAGATTCGTTGAAAAAGCCGGTTGTAGGTTTTCATGAAGCAGCCCCTTGGCTCTTTATCCATCCGCCGACGAGTTTACCGACTTCGTTTATCTCATTAGAGATGTAGGCATACTGTTTTGCGGAGATCAGTTTGAAATCATGGCATAAGCGAATGAGAAACCGAAGTTTCTCCAGTTGCACATTGGCTTTCTGAAGCAAAGGCAAACGCTTGCGCGTATAGGTGGCTTCAATGAGTATCTCCAATGTGTCTAAGCAAAGATTGATAATCCTATCACCGAGGATAAACCTCTGGGAGCGTGGAAACTTCTCGACGCGCCCCATCAACCACATAATCACATCGTAGAGTTTTGGGACGGCTTGAACCGTTGAGGGTGCCATTTTTCAGAGAATGTTAATAAAATATAATTGCCAGTTAAGTGTTTTTTCCAATTTTGGGGCGCGCCCACACCTGCGTAGCAGGTGTGGGTAAAAGGTGTTAAGTCGTTAAGATTTAAGGAGATACAGACTTCACACAACGAAAACCGAAGTGGACGTTCGTCGGCTCGTACCAGTAACGCTTGGAAACCCGTAAGTAGTCGGCTGGGAAGAAATGGGCACCGCCGCGCAGGATACGTTGTGATGTAATATTTGTATAGTTATCCAATATCTCCTGAATACTGTTCGCTCCCGACACCGGATTTCGCGTAGCAGATTTCCGATAAAATCCGAGATCCACCTCATCTAAACACCATTCATACGCATTCCCCGCCATATCAAACAGACCATAACCGTTCGCAGGATAGGAACCCACTGGAGTCGTCTCCCCGTGAGTGCCGACATTATTACCGAAGTTTGCCTTGCTCGAATCTATCGTATTTCCCCAGGGATATTTCTGACCTGACAAACCTCCGCGCGCAGCTTTCTCCCACTCCGCCTCCGTCGGTAAACGTTTCCCTGCCCATGCAGCATAAGCCATCGCACCATACCAAGTTCCTGCGTTTACAGGATGATCCTCATAACCTGCCTGCACTTGAAACTTACCCTCTACATACTTAATTCTTCCGAAATCATTTATCCCTATATCATTTATCCACGGTAAACTTTTCCTGGGCCCCGAAACCCAAGTGGACCAAGAAAACCCCATCGCTACCCATTCCCACTGAAGTAGCGGTTCTTGATCATTCTTTGCATTCAGAAACACCGTATATTCTGCATTCGTTACTTCATGCGTATCCATATAGAAAGCATCAATATAGACCTTATGAATAGGCATTTCATTCCAATACGCTTCGCTGCCCATCTCAAACTCACCCGCAGGGATCAGCACCATACCTTCTGGCGGAGAAATATTGATCACAGGTGCCCGTATCGCATCAGATATAAACCGGGTATCATTAACCGCATCAAATACCAACTGGATATCATCAGTCGTCACGGTGCCATCTCCATCTACATCGGCAGCGTTCTCATCACCGCTCTGACCCAGATGAGATCCTACCTCCGCTAAATCCAAGATATCCACCATGCCATCTCTATTGACATCTACAGGCGACCCCCTATCAGGCATCGGCACACCTTCGCCGCTCACGGACACCCAACTCGAATCCACCTGCACCTCCGAACCATTTACATACGGCATGAAACCGTCTTTACGCCGCAGTGTACTGATCGATCGACTCGTGTACGTCAGTTGATCCCGCAGGACTGAACCGTTCAGACGTGGATTCACGATCACAAACCCTTTGCTCGGATGCACCCAAAAACGGAACGTCTCAGCACCAGCAGTCGGTTTGATGGGCTGTCCATCTTGCCAGACTTGGAAGTAAATCTGATTGTCTTTCCACGCTTGAAAGGCCCGTTGCTTCCCCGGATCAATACGGTAATACCCACGCGTGCGATATCCGGACGGTAGATTGTCGCTTGCACTTCGCCACGTAGAATAGACCACATAAACGGGCGTTGAGGATTGGTTGATAACGGTATTCTGCTTCCATTCTGCAGATACCGTTTGGGCAATCGTGAAAGCAATCAGAAAAAAGAGGAAAAATGTGAGGATTGATACTGTTTTTCGCATGCTTGTCTCCTTTGTTTTTCTTAGTCTCTACTTCACGATGAGCATCTTTCGCGTGGCCTGGAAATCACCTGCCGTGAGGGTGTAGAAGTAAACACCGCTTGCCACATACTCACCGACATCGTTCCGACCATCCCAATACGCAGCACGAGACCTGCTTCGATACACCCCTGCCCCCTGATGTCCGAGCGACAGAGTTCTCACCAGTTGCCCGTCCGCGGCGTAGATATCCACCTTCACTTCAGCTGGCACTGCTAACTGATATGGTATCCAGGTTTCAGGATTGAAGGGATTCGGGTAATTGGAAAAGAGCTCGCTCTGAGCCGGCAGGCTCTCTATTGAATTCACAGTGAGATTTACGGAGGGAGCTGCAGCGACATTTGATCGGGGATGACGATAGGATCGAACAAATAGATAGAGTTCTCCACGCTGAGCTTTGCCATGCGTGATCTTACCCCAAAACGTTACGCTCCGTCCATTCCGACGATGTCCATCAACCCTTGATACATGTATCCCGCCAGGATTCTGTAAAGATGAAGGCTCCACGTATGACCCAACGTAGTGGTGAAAGTCTGCCAAAAATTCAAGGGGACGTTCCCATTTTTTTGTGCCAGCCCAACCCCAATTCACCTCACTAGGACCCACCACGTGAGCGTACTGTAGTTCAGACCAATTCGGCCGGAAATGGTATTGAGGTGGACTATCTGGGACAATATAATTGTTTTCACCTATCACTAAGTCCACTTGACTCAGAAACCAATCCTCTACATTGTTGACCCCATACTCAGAGGGGAGCCCAGGTTCCTTTAATGACCAACCTTTCAGTAAGTCGGTGCTGCTTATCCATCTAAAGAATCCATTCGGATCCGCTACGAGAAAGTCATTTCCGCGATTGTAGCCAACAACGACGACGTAATGCATACCCGCTTGAAATCGAAGCAAGATCATGGGGGGGCGGTTCTGTCTGACATAGCTTTTCAGATGGTCAAGTGTGCCCCTATTGTACCACTCTGAAGGCACACCTAACTTGTCTAAAGCCTGTTCAGCTTCATCCGGCCAGGTTCCCGGATAAACAGTATGAATGCCCCCCGCCTTCCATATATCAGATTGCGTTGCTTTTTTGCCATAGTAATGTAGGAGCATTTCAACACTGGCGGTGCCGCAGGTATTGAATGCGCCCTGTCTCAGCAGGAGGAACTCATTATCTCCATTGTACCAGAATGAAAGATCCGTAAGCCCTTTTACGTCAAGCATACGGTTTTTCTGTATTTTCAGACCGTCTATCAACGTCGCAGAATCTAACTTGCGTTTCGATATATCTAATGCACTCTCTCCTTGTTTTCGTTTATAAATAAAGATACTATGTTGATCCCTAATAGCTAGAGTTCCGTTCGGACTGAAGGCAACATCGAAAAAAGAAGGGGTCACACCCGAACCTTTCCTGATAACATCAACAAGTTTGCCAGACGATACATGCCATACGAATACGCCATCGCCGTCAGAGGTCGTAGCGGCATCCCAATCATTAGAGGCAGCGGCGAGGTATCGCCGCTCTCGCGTGAATGCAAGAGAATGAATCTCGTGGGACGCACCACGGAGGGTACGAACGTGACCTTTAGGTTCAAAATTCCATATTTCTACATCACCATTTTTGTGTCCACTCGCGATATACTGGGCTTCATAGGCGAGCGCTCTAACGCCTGAGTTCCTATGTGTATAAGAATGTTTTCTCCACGCGTTTGTAGACGTAGTCCATCTTCGCCACCTATACTCGTACACTTTCTCACCCCAATCTATGAAGAAGAATGGATATGGCCCTTTCCAAGTCATGGCTAAGGCATCTACAGTATAAGCTGAGAAATTCAGATCTACGTCCCGACGTCCAAAATTGAGGTTCCAACCCCGTAAAATTGCTGCATCGCCCGTGTTCCGGTTATGACTCTTAGCAGCGATAAAATAAGAACCGCCTTCATCGAATGCTATTGCGTCTATTATATCCTTTCCAGTAGTAAAAGTGATAGTCCACCGACCGTCACCGTTATTTAGTCTACTTGATATACCGCGGACTCCTTTACCCGTCCAATACAGATCCACACGATTATGACTAGCAACGGCTACAACATTAGGGTTGTCATCTGGTATATCAATGAGGTGTGCTGTCGATGGAACTTCCGTCACTTGATAGGGGCTACTACCGTGTAAATTCGTATCCCATGCCATTAGGTAGATTGGACCAAAACCTTTTTTCTGCAGATAGTAAAGTCTCTCTTTGGCAAAAGCAAGTCCCTGGCCATTTGCATGTACAATCGGCGAGAATACTTCACTATCAAGCACCCAATCTTGCGCGTTTGCTAAAAATAAAAACATATTGACGAACAACAAAACGAACATTGTAATAAAAAATGTTTTTTTCATTTCTATCTGCCTACCTTTTTTATTTTTTTTGAAAGCTGCAAACTATTAGCCTTGTTTGATACTGCCCCAAGTGGTGGTGACCTTATCATTAGCCGCTACACCAAACTTTCCAAGCACGCCGTGAAAATTACTTCACGATGAGCATCTTACGCGTGGCTCGGAAATCGCCCGCGGTTAAGGTGTAGAAATACACACCGCTCGCGACGCGTTCAGCGATGTCGTTTCTGCCGTCCCAATATGCTGCTCGCGCCCGGCTCTGATAGACCCCCGCTTCTTGATGCCCGAGTGCCAACGTCCGAACGAGTTTACCGTCTGCCGCATAGATGGCGACAGAAACATCGGCAGCCGTTTCGAGGTGATACGGGATCCAGGTCTCAGGGTTGAACGGGTTCGGATAGTTCGGCAGTAATGCGGGTTGCGTCGGGGTCATCCTATTCAGCAACCGTTCGAGGTTCGCAATCGCCTCTGTGAACATCAGAGACCCGTCGTGTTCAGCACGCAGGAGCGTCAGCCAGTCGTGAACTTGTTCTGGCGATACACCCGTGCGGGGTTCAGGTTCGCCAACTTCCAGGGGTGCCAGGTCAGGTCCCGTGATGAGGCGTGGATCGAACCGATCGGTTGTGTCCGTGAAGTCGGGTGTCAGTTGTGCTGTGCTGAGGGTATGGAGACCGAAGCCTACGCCACCGATTGCCAGCAAAAGGATCGTGAGTTTGGTCAGGGTTAATACGTGTTTCATGTCTAAAGTCTCCTTTGCTACCCCCATCCGTCCGCTTGCGGGGCCAGAGGGGTATTCGTCTTTCTATGAACTAACCGCCTAACCCGCCGGCACCGGTTGCCTCAGCATCGGGTGCTTCATTCGGGTCTACAGGCGTGTCGTCTGGATCGGCAGGTGCCGTGGGTTCGTCGAGGCCGCCGCCGACCTCCGCATCAGGTGGTGGGGTTGTCGGTGTATCGGGGCCGCCAACTGGCTCCTCCTCAGGGGGAGATGTTGTCGGTTCATCGGCGCGTTCTGTTCTCCCGGGATCGATGGATGTCGGTTGGATGACATCGTCCACTATCTCCGTTGTTTCGGGGCAACCGAGGAATGTGATACAGCAGAGCAGTACCACCACCATCGGGAAAGTAGTTAAAGCCGCCCTATAGGGAGATTGCTTGTTATTCATTCGCAGTTCCTTAATATAGTTGTGATGTCCAGGGGACATCAGTTGAGATTATAGGGGTCTGAATCAGGATTATAGGATTTTCAGGATCTTTCGTCTCCAGAGGATAGCCATTTGCCGATCCTCCGCAGGATCAAAAACGCGAAAATACCCCACGCGATCAGTTGTAAAATCCGCTCCAAAATTCCATCAGGAGCGATTAAGACTTCCAACATCCAGTCTATTATTCCCTTAATTACTTTTAGTATTTTGACTATCGTTTCATCTATATCCGCTAATTGTTTTAGGAGATCAATTATCCATGATATTACATCACCAAGCCATCCGAATAGATGGATACCGCTAACAATAGGATTCACCAATTGACCACAGACTGCCACTCTATGAAATATTAAGCTGCCGTAAAACCGCTCTTTAATCAACTTGATGAGAGTATCGTCTGCCATAAAGACAGCATTCGGATAGAATTCAAGTTTGAACGTCCCGTTGTAGATTATGGTAACTGTGCCTGGTTCTCCAAGTGTTAAGTTGCAGCTAACGGCGAGCGCGCAGCTACTTAAAATCAGTAAAAACAAAAGGGATATTGTGATTTTGGATAACATGTTCTAAACCTTAGCAATTCCATCTTGCAGCAGGCGTGATATAGGATCGCGGCCGCCTTGCTACTGAATTGCGGATTGCACAAATGACAGGAATTCTTTAAATTTCCATTATCCGATTATTCTGGCGGTTCCCCACCAAATATAACCAGAATAGGATATATCGCGAATTTACTGACACGAGAAACTTTTCCCAAGATGGTGCGCTTAGGAGTTTCACGCTGACAGATAGGACATTTATAGAACTTAAATTGCCAATCACCTTCTAACTGATTCATGTCAATTTTGTGTTTACAGTACTTACAACGAATTTTCTTCATGACGAAACTCTCCATATAATTCATAAATCATACACAGATTGTCTGATAGATTCTATTAAGGCATTTAACACGGAAAATAGACACAAGAAGAACTTCAATGCAACATAAAAATAGCCCGCGACGTGCAATGCACGCGCAGGCGCGAAAAAAAACCGCGACAGCACATAAGGCTGACACGGCAGTGTGAAACAGTATATGAACTAAATTACTTAACGAGCAATAAGTGAACGGGGGGGGGTGATTTGTCTTCGGTGAATTAAAGGCGCGTGACACCGCAAACGCCGCAACAGAACGTCGTACACGCAACGGATTCGGCACACAGTCTACATATTCTATGATGCGCATATCTGGACGTTTGCCTTGCATACAGGTCACCTCTACCGGACAGGACTTACGCAAATTGAATGAATTTACGTCATCCTAACCCCCTAAATCCTCTTATCAGAGTGACTTTAAGAGGAGAAGCATAAGTCTTATCGGATTTTTGGACTCAGAAAAACGCGTATTCGGAACTTTACGATATTATCCGATTAACAACGAATCATACAAAAAACGCGATTTTTTGTCAATATTTTTTTCAAAAAAACCCGAACCAGTAAAATGGCGTTGCTATTTTTTCTGTTTGTGGTATACTATTAAAAACGCAATGCCGTAGGAAGAAACGAGTGGAATTACAGCAGAAAGCAGCATTTATATCAGATACACTGGAAAGGTTACTCGGTGTCCCGACTCGCGACGGCGCGGGAGAGGTCTTAGAATGCCTCATCTTAACGATCCTGTCACAAAACACGACCGATGTCAACCGAGATAGAGGATATACCGAACTGAAAGACCGATTTCCAACGTGGGAAGATGTCTTGCAGGCAGATGTTAAGGCGATAGAGGTAGCCATAAGACTTGCCGGATTGGGCAATCAGAAGAGTAAGACCATCAAAAACTTCCTCTCGTGGCTCAAAGCAGAACACGGTGAACTCTCACTGGAGTTTATCCACGATATGGAAACTGAGGCAGCATTAGAACTCCTGTGTCAACACAAAGGTATCGGTATCAAAACCGCCTCTGTCACGCTCTCTTTCGCGTGTGGTAGGGAGGTCTTTCCTGTTGATACGCACATCCTACGGATTTCTAAACGTCTCGGATTAATTCCGTCGAATTGTAGTGCGGAAAAGGCGCATCAGGTGTTGCTCCCAATAGTGCCGGCGGGCAAAGCGTATCCGTTCCACATGAACCTGATTTACTTCGGCAGACAAATCTGTGATGCCCGAAAGCCGTTGTGTGAACGGTGTCCATTGACGCACCACTGCCTCTACTATAAAGATAACCGACAAACTTAGGTAGCACTTCCCAGTATCGGAGAGAAAATATGTTTAATTGGCGAAATTTGTCATGGAAACATATATTTGTGGTGTTGTTGGTTCTACATATCCTACCGCTTTGGATCTTTGCGTATTTCCCCTCTCAAGACGGCGCGAGCCATATCTATAACGGCCTGGTGCTAAAAGAATATGGCAAACACGAAAACTATACACTGCGGGATGCATGGGAGTTGAATATCACGGTCTTCCCGAACTGGCTGTCTCACATTATGCTGGCAGCATTCCTCTACATATTCCCGCCTGTCATCTCGGAAAAGGTTTTTCTAACGATTGCGATTGGCATGGTCCCGTTCGCTTTCTTCTACTTCCTCAATGCCGTCAATAGAGGTCAGAAGGGTCAGTATGTGTATGCTTGGCTCGGTTTCCCATTTGCTTATAACTATCTCCTCTATATGGGATTTTACAACTTCCAACTGAGCATCTCGTTTTTCTTCTTTAGCTTCGGGTTCTGGTGGAAACACAAAGACGACATGCAGGTAAAATACTTGGTTTGGCTCTATGTGTTACTACTGTTGACCTATCTATCACATATTGCTTCTTATGGACTGGTTGTGTTGGGTATCTCTGTGGCAGGAAGTTGTTTGTGGGGTGCACCAGCGATAACTGCAGCGTGGCGAACGCGCGGTGAAGGTTTTACTGCACTCCTTCAAAAGTTTGTCGTGAGTCTCAAACCCGTATTTCGCTTCTTTCTTTATATGGTGCCGATGTATTTTGTGCTGGTAGACTATTACCTACAGAGCGTAAAGCAGCACCAACAGGGTAATCACCGCGGGGCGGAATGGGTCTGGGAATACTTTTTGGGAATCAAGTCGATCGTCTATTTTACTGACTGGCATCTTCCGGTGCACTATTGTGTCCTCGGTGTGTTAGGTATAGCACTACTTGTCTCTATCGGTTATCGAATTCAACGTAAACAATGGGTGAAACAGACCGATGTCTTTTTGTTAATTGCGATTTTGTTTACGTATATGTTCGTCAGGGCACCGTGGAGTTATGGACCCGGGGGTTGGATTAACGACAGGATTCACCTCTACATTCTGCTGCTGATGGCAGCGTGGTTCATTCCAGATATGGGCAGAACGTTTCGACATGCTATCGCGGCTTGTCTTATCGTTTTCAGTTTAGTCCACTTCGGTAGGACTGCCTATGACCATGCCCGCATCGCGCCAGAAATTTCAGAACTGGTATCGGGAACACACCTTATCGAACCCCACACAACGTACCTGATTGAGAGTGCGGATTGGCACAAATCTGAGGCGTTGGGTAGGGTTGAATATGTCACACCTTATGCTCACCACATGGCACTCTACGGCGTATATACAAAGGATGTAGCGCATCTGGAAAACTACGAAGCCGCATTTAATTATTTTCCCATAAACCGTAACGACGAGAACGCGCCAGATGATTATATCGACGCGTGGTATCTGAAAGCACCCGCAGACTATGTTCTCGCGTGGTATCCACCGGATACCCCTGAATTTCGGGCACAGACGGCAGATCATGAAGTTATTTACGAAACGAAACATCTTCAACTCTATAGAAAGAAACGCGCTCCGGGACCGATGCTGGATTTATGGGATAGGACTGAAACGGGGAACTTGATAATCCGTTTTGATATGCAACACCACAATAGCAGACCCCATGAAACTGCTCCCAACCACCACGCCATCGGACCCAACACTGAATATGAAAGCGGCAAATTCGGGTGGCGGACGCGCCCACCTTATGAGGCTTATCGAGACGGCAGACGACAGGAACCGGTTTCGCACGATGCCGTTTGGAGTCAAAGGGACGCGGCGTTCAAACTTGATTTACCGAATGGTACCTATCGTGTGACCAACACATTCATGGCGGCAATAAACGCGACGCATACAATCAATCTGTTAGCAAATGGGACACCTGTAATCAAAGACTTGGTTGTAACAGATGGCGACGCAGCACTACACCACACCTACACCGTGGAAGTCACGGACGGATACCTCACCCAAGTCATTTTCACACCGAAAGATCGGGTGCGCCATGAAGATGAATGGAATAGGAGAAACCATTTTTGGATTTGGAACGGCAGTACTATTGAACAAGTACAACCAAAATGACGGATAATTTAAGCAAATCCGTGTATTTGCTGGCGAGGTTTCCAACCTCGCCGACAGAAAAAAGGAGAATTGATTGAATGATTAAACCACATGGAGCCGAAACCTTAACACCCCTTTACGTTTCGGATGATGCAGCACGCGCCGAACTGACGAAAAAAGCGGAACAACTCCCGTCTGTCTTGCTCTCTTCAGGTGCTGCTGCATCCGCTGTTATGTTAGCATCAGGCTACTTCACACCGCTGACGGGCTACATGAACATCGCTGAAGCAATAAGCGTCGCCACAGACATGAAACTGCCGAGCGGACTTTTCTGGCCCGTTCCGATCATGAACATTGTTCCGTCAGAACAACTTACGGATGCAGTGAAGAACGCAGACAGAATTGCTTTACGTGATCCGAACGTTGAAGGCAATCCACCGCTCGCAGTCATGAAGGTTTCGGCAATCGAGACACTCTCGGCAGAACAGAAACAACTTCTCATCGAAAAGACCTTTGGAACAACTGACCCAGAACACCCTGGTGTTCCTGCTTTCGCGGATGTCGGTGACAACGTTCTCTCCGGTCCAATCGAAGTCCTGAACTACTCCTATTTCCGAGAAGATTTCCCGGACACCTTCCGCACAGCCGTCGAGATTCGTGAAGACATCGCTGCGCGCGGCTGGAACACCGTCGTCGCTTTCCAGACGCGAAATCCGATGCACCGTGCCCATGAGGGACTCTGCAAAATCGCACAAGAGGCAGTTAATGCCGATGGTATTCTAATTCATATGCTTCTCGGTAAGCTAAAGCCTGGGGACATTCCTGCTGCTGTTCGTGATGCTTGCATCCGGACGATGGTGGAACACTATTTCCCCGAAAATACCGTCTCTATCACGGGTTACGGGTTCGACATGCTCTATGCTGGGCCGAGAGAGGCACTCCTCCATGCCGTCTTCCGTCAGAATTGCGGTGCGTCGCACTTCATCGTCGGACGGGACCATGCTGGTGCCGGCGACTACTACGGCGCGTTTGACGCACAAGAAATTTTCGATACGATTCCTGAAGGTGCTTTGGAGATCGGAATTTTCCGCGGCGATTTCACTGTATGGAGCAAAAAGCGCAATGCAATCGTCATGATGCGCGACTACCCTGACGATGCGGACGATTATTTCGAGATCTCTGGGACAAAATTGCGTGAGATGCTCGCCGCTGGCGAACCGCTCCCACCAGAAATTTCACGCCCCGAAGTCGCGGAGATCCTGATGGAATACTATCAAACTGATGCAAATGCGTAAATAACGCGAGTTTGATAAAGGTAGGATGTCAGGTTTCGCTGCCACTATTTAGGTAGAAAACGCCTTGAAAAACGACATATTTGTCCAAATTCTAAGGTTTTCCGTGTATATTTACCGCTCTACCCGACCTACAGGTTTATTTTCAAACTCACATTAAATAATTTGTGTGAAGGCGGGTGTTCTCTATCGTCCCGCCTTTCGTTCAAATAAAAACACTCGTAAAGGGGGCAGTCAGATGGCAACGACAGCAGCACCGACGCACTTAACTCCTGAAACATACCTCGAATTGGAACGGAAGGCGATAACAAAAAGCGAATATGTGAACGGAGAGATAATAGCAATGGCGGGTGCCAGTTTCGCACACAATTTCATCACGTTAGATACAACGATCTCTCTTAGCCGCCAACTGATGGATAGCGATTGTGAAGTCGCCGCTACAGGTGATCTACGCGTGAAAGCTGCCCAGACAGAATCCTACTTTTACCCAGATATTGTGGTTGTTTGCGGAGAACCAGAGGCTGAGGATAATACCTTTGACACACTCCTCAATCCGACACTCATTGTAGAGGTGCTTTCGACCTCCACGGAAACGTATGACAGAGACGAGAAATTCGCCCACTATCGCCAGATCGATACCCTGCAGGAATACATTCTGATTTCACAAGACAGCGTGCAGGTGGTGCAGTATCGTCGCCAAACACCTGAATGGGTGGCAACAGAATTTCGGACACTTGAAGATGTCGTGAGGCTTAGCTCTATAGCGTGTGAACTACCGTTACGGCACATCTACAGACGCGTCAAATTTGATGGCGACGCTTAAGAAATCTTCAAATATTACAGCACCACATTCGCTTGCGGAGAAAGGATAGATAGAGATGAGTACTTTCAATATTGATAGACTGTACTGCCACCGGAAATTTAGACCACTCTCTAATATAAGATTGTGCTACAATGACAATCTATTTGAAAGGAGCCTTCCGATGGCGAAACGAAGAAGATTCACTGCTAAGTTTAAAGCAGAAGTTGTGCTTGAGGCTCTCAGTGGTGAAAGTTCACAAGCCCAACTGTGTCGACGTCATAACCTCAGCGAAAACCAGGTCTCAACATGGAAGCGCCAACTTCTTGAAAATGTTGAAACCTTCTTTGAGTCGGAAACCGATAAGCAGTCCAGCGAGCCGAAATACAGCGATTAGCTACGGCGTATCCGACATACGGGTATAGACGTATCACGAAGTTGCTGGCGACCGAAGGACACACCGTTGGGTATAAACGTGTGGCTCGGTTGATGAAAGAAGAGAATCTCTGGGTCTCGGTGAAACGAGTCTGTCAAACCACGAGATCCCTTGAAGGTTCACACCCCTGGGTCAATAGAATGCAGACCCTTGAGATCTCTCGACAGGATCACGTCTGGGTAGGCGATATCACCTACGTCCGCCTCAAGGGACGCTTCATCTATGTCGCTCTGCTCATCGATGTCTTCACACGTATGATAAGAGGGTGGCATCTGAGCCAACAGTTGACGCAATCTCTGACATTGAAACCCTTGGAGGCAGCCTTACACCAAAGTGTACCAGAGATCCACCATTCCGATCAAGGCGTGCAGTATCTTTCAAATGCGTATCTCTCGAGGCTCAAAGAGCACGGTATTGAGATTTCGGTAGCTCGCAGCGGGTGTCCTTGGGAGAACGGATACGCCGAAAGGGTGATCCGCACCCTCAAGGAAGAAGAAGTTCACCTCAATGATTACGAAGATATTACCGAGGCTCGAGAACGCATCGGGCAGTTTATCACACAGGTGTATCACCAGAAACGCCCACATGCGGCGTTAGTGTACTGCCTACGGTTTTTTAGGCCACTCCCTAAAGGAAGATTGTGCTATAATGACGATCTCAATTGAAAGGAGTATCCAATGGCGAAACGAAGAAGATTCACCCCTGAGTTTAAAGCAGAACTTGTTCTTGAAGTCCTCAGCGGTGCGACTTCCCAAGCAGAAGTGTGTCGACGAC